>CBDUHU010000346.1:0-4725 GCA_965366725.1 uncultured Kangiellaceae bacterium | reverse complement strand
TATTGAAGTAAGCAATAGTCGCTCACGCCAACAAACAGATGGTATGGGATCTGGATTTATTATTTCAGAAGATGGTTATTTGCTGAGCAACAATCATGTGACAGAAGGTGCGAACAGAATTGTAGTAAACCTGGCAAATGGTAGTGAATATGATGCTAAGTTAGTTGGTAGTGATCCGGAAACTGATCTTTCTCTCCTGAAAATAGATGTCAACGGTCTGACTCCTTTTGAGTTTGGCAGTGTAGATAAAACAAGAGTTGGGTCATGGGTAATGGCCATTGGCGCGCCATTTGGTTTTGAGCAAACAGTTACCGCTGGAATCGTAAGTGCAAAGGGAAGAAGCGTTGGCGAACAGTATGTTCCTTACATTCAGACTGATGTTGCCATTAATGTAGGTAATTCTGGTGGCCCTCTGATTAATCTTGATGGAAAAGTTATCGGAATCAACTCAAAAATTATTAGCACATTTGGGGGCTCGTTAGGTCTGTCTTTTGCTATTCCGATTGATTTAGCAATAGACGTTGTAAACCAGCTTAAGACAGATGGCAAAGTTCGACGGGGGTTTCTCGGTGTTGGATATCGAGAGGTTACACGGGATATTGCTGAGAGCTTTTCTCTTCAGCATAATTATGGCGCATTAATTAATTCTGTCGCAAAGAATTCACCTGCGGAGAGAAGTGGGCTCGAAATAGGTGATATTGTGACTGCAGTCGATGGAAAAGCAATTGTCAATTATACTGAATTACCATTTCTTGTTGGTAGACTAAGACCGGGAATGAGCACTGAATTATCTATTATCAGAGATGGTGACGCAGAAACCATTAGTTTAGTCGTGGGGAGTCGAGATCCTCAGGAACAACTAGCAATTGATAATCAGCAAGCACCGATAAACTCGATGGATAACCCGTTAAAAATTAAAGTGTCAGAAATGTCTGAGGAAGTTCTTGCCTCTTTAGAATTAACTGAAGGTTTATTGGTCGAAATGGTTGAACCTGGGCCCGCAGCTGATGCCGGTCTGAGCCGGGGTGATATCATTCTATCAATTCAGACAACGCCGATGCTGAAGTTAGCTGACTTTGACAGATTGATGAATACGATTCCTGAGAGCGGAACTTTCGCCCTGCTGGTTACAAGACCTGGCTTAGGAACTCACTATGTTGTCGTTGAGTTAAATGATAGATGATTTGCTTGTAAATAAAAGTATTTTTATAGCGAAAGCAGATACTTTTGCAAGCGATTGTCCTTTCAATTTTAGTAAAATGTTCTTTAATTAATAAGAGAGGAAATTAATCCTATTATCAAATAGGTGTGAACAGACGTATTTCGTCGTAGCAAAGAGTAAGTCTATGCAAGACAAAAATGTTGTAATGTACCTGTGCTGGATCGGTATCGTCGCGTTTATTCCAATGGGTAATGTTTTTGGGGAAGAGCAAAAGTCTCTATTTAAGCTAAGCCTTGAAGAGTTGCTTGCAGTCAAAGTGGTTTCAGCCTCCAAGTTGATTCAAGAAAGTTCACAGGCACCCAGTGTTATCAGTGTTTTTGACGACTCACAAATTGAGCAATACGACTGGAATACCATCAATGATGTTCTCTACAGGATGCCAGGATTTGGGCCTTCTCAAGATTATGACCGACCAACAGTCGCCACTCGCGGTAATATTGACAGTTGGAGTAACAATCACATATTACATCTAATCGATGGTATTCCTTTCAACGATAATTTGTATGGTTCTGCTTACACCTGGTTAATGCCATTATTTACAACCAATACTCTAGAAGTTATTCGAGGTCCGGGATCGGCGCTTTATGGGTCAAATGCAACTAATGGTGTTGTTCAGATGAATACCTACAAGGCAGCCGATCTTAAAGGGCTTTCACACGCTAAAATCGCATTAGGCGAAAACAATAGCAGACATGTTGAATTGATGTCCGGGATGGTCGATGGAAGTTATGATTTTATCTTTGCTTTCTATCAAAATTCGACTGATGGGAATGAATATTTATCCTTTGATGGTTCTAATAGGTTGGCAACGCTCAATGACCCTGAAACTAGTCGACCACTATTGAATAAATTCAGCACAAGAGATGAAAAAGGCGATAGCTACTTGTGGTCAAAGTTGTCAATAGGGGACAACTGGAATATTCAATATCACCATCAGCAGTGGGAGTTTGATACTGGGCATGGTTGGCTTTTCTGGATTCCTGATGTTGACGAAAAGATGAAAGAAAGTCGAGATATACTGTCATTGAAATACAGTAATGATGATTCTTCAATGTTCAATTATGAGTACGCATTGCGCTATCAGGATCATGATATTCAATGGAATCAGCGCTATTATCCCAATGGCGCCTTTGACGGTTTTTATCCAGCAGGTGTCTGGGAGTTTCTGGACACAGATGCTCAAGATATTTTTGTCCGTGCTCAATTAACCTATTTTGAGCCTGACGGTGACCGTAGCTGGCTAGTAGGATTTGAGGGAAACTACTTCCGCTACAATGGTGATAATGAGCATTTTAGTAATATCGATATTGATCAAACTCAAGCCCCTTTTCCTGATGGTTTAAGCCAACCTGTCGGCCCTTGGCTAGATTTTATTCTGAACGAGCCGGTAGTCAATACCGCTCTATTTGGCCAACTCACCAATAACTCGTTTCTTTCTGATAAATTGGCGTTAACTCTCGGCGGCCGATTTGATCGACTAGCTTTGGATTACCAGGATATCTACAACGACAATCGACCAGAGAGTAAAAGTCTATCGCGGTTTAGTCCCAGAGTAGCGCTGGTTTATAACATGGATGACAGTCTAGTCTATAAACTAATGGCAGGTAAGGCATTCAGGGCACCACAACCGACCGAATTAGCAGGTGCTCATACCTTTTCTTTAGCTTCAAATATTGAACAATTACAGCCTGAGTTATTAACTACTTTTGAACTTGCCGTTGATTGGAATATTGATAATGAGCATCTGTTTAGAGGAAATCTGTATGTAACAGAGTTTGAGAACCAGATTGCTTTTTCAACGGTTAATTTTAATTTAAGTACCAATGTGTACTCCACAGAAAATGCTGGTGTTGAACTTGAGTTTATCGGCAATTATGACAACTTTAGCTGGTTTGCTAATTTTTCCTATACTAGACGTCTAGATGAAACAGTATTGGCATTTTTTGTTGATCAGGATAATCCGGAACAACCTGGTGTTGCTGAGTTTACTGAGCACTCAAAAGATTTGAAATGGGAGCCAGGAGTTAAGTTTAATGCAGGGTTGAGCTACCAGGCTGATAATTTTCAATTATCGCTTACTTCGCATTATCAGGGTAAAGTTGAACGTCGTGATAACGAACTGGGAAATCCGGGCGGTTTTCTTCCTTTTGGCGTTACCGTTCCTGATAACTTCAACCTAAATGATCATCGTGCTAAAACAGTGGGCAGTTGGTTTAGTACAGATTTACATAGCAGTTATCAAATAAGTCAAAACCTTAAACTGGGGATTAATATTCGCAATTTATTTAATGCGTCCGGTGATTTGATTAAAACTGGTTCCTTTCCTTTTGATTATCAGATAAACGACCGACTAACCAGTTTGTATTTACAAGCCAACTTTTAATTGAATCCTGATTTCATTACTAGTGAGTTAAAAGGGCATTATTAAAATAGGTGTCTCTTTAATTTACCTTAAGACTATCTTAAGTTTTGCTCCATAAAATTAAAAGCTCATTATTTGAGTGATATAAGGGGAAACAATGCGTATATTTCTCGCCATATTATCGTTATTTAGCAGCCTGCTTAGCTTACAACTCACTGCGAAAAGTTTTGATTTATCTCATTATCAGGGCAAGGTTGTCTATCTTGATTTCTGGGCGTCATGGTGTGTTCCATGTCGAAAATCATTTCCGTGGATGAATAAAATTCGCCAGGAATATCCAGAGTCAAAGCTCGCGATAATTGCCGTTAATCTGGACAAAGATCCGCTACTGGCAGATAAGTTTTTGAGTAGTTATCCAGCCACATTTGATATTTTGTATGATCAAAACGGTGATTTGGCAAGAAAATATCAGATTCCCGGAATGCCGAGTAGTTTGATATTTGATCAGAATGGTAAGGTAATTAGCGTTCATAGTGGCTTTTATAGCAAAAAAATTTCGTTATATGAAAAGCAACTCGAAGCCGCGGTCAATCAATTATCAAAGGGGTCAATCGATGAAAAATAGTTTAAAGTTAAAGCTTCTACTTGTTGTCGGGAGCGTGATTGTTTCTGGTTGTTCTTCAATGGGCGTTGAGCCATGGGAGCGGGACTTACTTGCTAAAAATGCTATGGCTATTAATAGTTCTCCGATGGATCAGGCTATTGATGAACATATTTATTTTAGTAAAGAAGCTTCGAGTGGTGGTAAAAGCTTTGCTGGAGGAGGTTGCGGATGCAATTAAAGAAATTGTCAATTGCCAACCAACTGGCGGTTGCGGCAACAACATTGATGGGAACTGGTGTTAATGCTGAATCGGCAGCAGATGAATGGGAGTTTGTCGGTTCAATTCTGGCTTACGATGAGACTGATCGTGTTTCGGCAGTAGAAGCAATATTGAGTGCTGAGAAATCATATGGGGATACTGCTAAACTAACTTATAAAGTTGTGCTGGATACTTTGACCGGTGCATCAGCAAACGGTGCAATTGAGCAGCAGAATATTCAAACTTTTACTCGACCTTCTGGTCGAGGTCAGTACACT
>CBDUHU010000345.1:0-4733 GCA_965366725.1 uncultured Kangiellaceae bacterium | reverse complement strand
ACTTAAAGCAAAATTGGCGTGGCAATGTCGGCGTGGTATGCTGGAACTGGATGTTATCCTGATCCCATTTTTGGAGAATCACTTTGATTTGCTGGAGTTGTCTCAACAAAAAGTTTTTGTTGAGTTGCTTAAAGAAGCTGATCCGGATTTATATACCTGGCTTATGGGATACGGACATTCGGATAATGAGGCTTTTAATAGTTTGATTCAGGTAATTCGAAGTAAGATGGAATGACATCGATGACGGGCTAGCAATAAGTTGTTTTAGTGGCAATTGATAAATGTCTGGCTCATTTTAATTTATCCATACAGTTCAAGGATGACTGTGAAAGTTGCCTCTCGATTTCCGGTGAAGTCGCATGCTTCACTGATTGTATTTGTCGCTACAGTTCATTGCGCGCTGCTAGTGATAGCCTGGTATGAGCTATCTTGCTTATGGCAGAAGTTGCTTATGTTACTTATTTTGAGTATTTCTCTGATATTTTCAAACAGACAATATCAATTGATGGTTAATGCCCCTGATGATCTTTGTTGGAGTGGGGAACACTGGGTAATGCATTCCAATCAAAAACTTAAACGATTGATATATCTGGATTTATTACCATCCAGCTGGGTTTCCAGATATTATTGTTTACTCCATTTTTCCAATGGGGACAAACATTATTACTGGCTGTTCTCTCGTCACGAATTGGGAAGTAGAATGTACAGCGAGCTGGTATATCTGGTTAAGATGAATATTAAAGATAGCACCAGTTTTGCCAGGAAAAGCCAAAATCAGCAATTATAGTTAATGGCTGATTAATTGTTGGCAATTTAGATTCACTAATCAACTTTTGATACCAGTGTGTCTGTGGTGAACTCATCTGTTTGTGGATAATCTAATGTGTAGTGCAAACCACGACTTTCCTTGCGGCGCATCGCACATTCAATGATCAATTCTGCCACTGTGAGTAAGTTTCTCAGTTCTAGCAAGTTACTGGTGACACGGAAATTCGCATAATATTCTTTTACTTCCTGCTTGAGTAGCTGGATGCGCCTTTGTGCTCTTTCCAACCTTTTTGTTGTTCTGACAATACCAACATAATTCCACATCAGATGGCGTAATTCATGCCAATTATGAGATACAACAACTTCTTCGTCAGAATCAGACACTCTGCTTTCATCCCAATCAGGTAATTGCAATATTTTATCGTTAATCTGGTTGTCTTTTTCACTGATTATTTTATCCGCTGCTGCACGGGCAAATACCAGACATTCTAACAGAGAGTTACTCGCCATCCGGTTAGCGCCGTGCAATCCTGTGCAAGCGACTTCACCAATAGCAAAGAGGTTTGGTATGTCAGTTGCTGCATTTTGATCTACCACAACACCACCACAAGTATAGTGTGCAGCAGGAACCACCGGGATAGGTTGCCTGGTGATATCAATATCAAGTTTTAATAAGCGTTGGTATATTGTGGGAAAGTGAGCGCGAACAAATTCGGGATCTTTATGGCTGATATCAAGGTAAACACAATCAATACCAAGTCGTTTGATTTCATGGTCAATTGCACGAGCAACTATATCTCTGGGAGCGAGCTCTGCTCGCTCGTCAAACCGCGACATAAATCGTTCCCCATCGGGTAACTTAAGCAGTGCTCCTTCTCCTCTTAACGCTTCCGTGATTAAGAATGAATGAGCCTTGCTATGAAATAGACAGGTTGGATGGAATTGATTAAATTCCATATTAGCGACACGACAGCCACTTCGCCAGGCCATTGCAATTCCATCGCCACTGGAAACATCGGGGTTGCTGGTATAAAGATAAACTTTGGAGGCTCCGCCTGTTGCTAATACAACGAAGCGAGCTTGAAAAAGCTCAACCTCAGCTGTTTTTCGATTGAGTGCATAAGCACCCTGACAATGATTCCCCTGACCAATCAGTCCCAGTTTATGTGAAGTGAGCAGGTCTACTGCATTATAGTTTTCAAACAGGCGAATAGCCGGATTATTCAGAATTAAATCAGATAAAGTCGTTTGAACTGCTTTGCCTGTTGCGTCAGCCGAATGAATGATACGTCGGTGACTATGTCCACCTTCGCGTGTCAGGTGATAGCCGGTAGAACCATCGTCGTCTTTTTGTCGACTAAATGAAACACCTTGCTCAATCAGACGCTCAATAGCATCCCGACTGTTTTCTACGGTATAGCGGACAGTTTGTTCATTGCATAACCCGGCACCAGCGATCAATGTATCGGTAACATGAGAGCCTATAGAGTCATCATTATCCATTACTGCAGCAATTCCACCTTGTGCGTAATAAGTTGATCCCTCGCTTAATTCACTTTTACAGATAATATTGACAGATAGGTGTTCGCAAAGTTGCAGCGCGCAGGTTAGACCGGCCGCACCGCTACCGATAATAAGGACATCTGAACGATGTTGAATGGTCATAGATTGTTTTTTAGCCAAATTGGCGGTCGAAAATCAAATGTTGGGCTATTTTGCGCAAAACCCGGGTTAAAATCCAATATTATCTGTTGATAATGAGTATGACCGCTGCAAAATAGCAGGTTTATCCCGTCGTCAGAACAAAGTTGATTATTAAAAAGTGAAAATAATAACAATTAGTTTTGGAACTAATCATAACAAACAAGAGTCAACTCATGCGATAATCAACAATGAACTATTATGGGGTTAAGTAGGGATTGCAAAGGTTTTATAAAGCCTTGTCGTTGGTCAGCAGCTAAAAGTTGTATGGATCGCGAGTTATTGGTACCTACTATAATTTAAAAATAAATAAGAGATATATTGTTGTTGGCAGTAGATACTATTACTTAGTAGGCCAACATTGGATGGAAATTAGATAATCAATGAGTAATACCACTGACGCTGAATTAGTAGAAAGAGTCCAGAGAGGCGATAAAAGAGCGTTTGACCTGCTGGTTTCAAAATACCAGAATAAAATTTTTGTCATTATCAGTCGATTTATCAACGATCAAGCTGAAGTTTATGATGTTGCTCAGGATACTTTTATAAAAGCCTATCGCGCATTGACTAAGTTTAGAGGAGATAGCCAGGTTTATACCTGGATACCTTTAAGGGAGAATCAAAGCTATCCACCTGGATATACAGAATTGCCATTAATACAGCCAAAAACTATCTTACCGCACGAGGAAGAAGGCCACCTGCTGCTGACATTGATTCACAAGATGCTGAAAGTTACGGAGTTGGTGTGGCGTTAAGGGAAAATGCGTCACCAGAAAAGCTACTGATGCGTGACCAGTTGGAACAGGCTATTTATGATAGTATTGAAGAGCTACCGGACGACCTTAAGACGGCAATAAGGTTACGTGAAATAGAGTGCCTCAGCTATGAGGAGATTGCTGACTCTATGGGCTGTCCAGTCGGGACTGTTCGTTCGAGGATATTCAGAGCTCGTGAAGCAATTGATGATAAGATAAAACCATTAATGAATAATCGAGAATAATTTGAAATAATTGAGTAATTTAGCTGAACTATTTGTAACTTGCTGTGTCAGAGAGTCAGTTGAAACAGGAAGGTTTGTGTTCTAACCATTGAGCTAGTGTTATTTAAGAAAGTAAAGTAGTTAATTTTTTTAAATAATTCATAGGGTTAGATAGTAAAGAGATGTTAGGGAAGCTGTTATTATAACTTGGGTTGAGAGTAGCGAAAGTATGACTAATAAGAATGATTCGGGTAAAAACCACTATTTATCAGATCTTTTGGATGATTGTGCTAATGATGAAGCTATTGAGCATTTATTAGCTGATAAGGATGGGGCTGAGAAATGGTTTCGCTATAACAAGGTACGTGCTGTTTTAACCCAGGAAAATTCAGTTCATAGTAGTTTTGATTTTACTCAGAGTATTTCTGCTAAGATTGCTCTTGAACCATCAATTATTGCCCGTCCTTCAAGTTATGCTAAAGAAGCTGTTCAAACTCCTTCTGTGGTCGTAAATTTGTGGAAAAAAGCAGGTGGCGGCCTGGCTATTGCGGCGTCAGTTGCATTTGCGATGGTCTTTTCAGTTCAATTGATGAACACTTCTCCCAGCCCCGGCATGTCTGCCAGTTTAGATACTGCGGTTAACGATCCCTTTACTGGGCAATTAGAATCAATTAATTTTTCTCCTGTTCGCGATGCAGAGCAGGTTAAGTTGGACGAGATTCAATCGATTCTCGATACTATGAATCGGCAGAGTCTAACTATGAATGAACAATTAGTTGGTGGTGAAATCATGGTTCAGTCATTTGTAGTAACAACCAAAGACGTGGTGGATGATAAAACTAGTCAGTTTGAAAGTCAGGTACGAAATATGAAAAAACCGTCAGAGGCTAGCAATCGTTAATACTGTCTGTACCACTGTCACTCTGAAAAAAACTGGTTTATCGAGAATCAAGGTTCTTTACCGGAAGCTGAAGATTGTTGAATTAATTGATATCAATGACTTAACCTACAAATTCAGATTAATACCGGTATTATATGCTTAAAGAAAAAGGTATTGTCACTAAAATTGATGGCGATATGGTGTGGGTTAATACACAGTCAAAACTTGCCTGTTCATCCTGTCAGGTAGAAGCTACCTGCGGTAATGGAATTTTAGAAAAATACCTGTCAGGTAAGGTATTTGTTTCCAAATTGAAAAATGATATTTCTGCCAGACTTGGTGATCAGGTTGAAATAGCTGTTGCAAAATCCAGTGTTACCAAGGCTTCTCTTTTAATCTACACAT
>CBDUHU010000344.1:0-4748 GCA_965366725.1 uncultured Kangiellaceae bacterium | reverse complement strand
AAGAGCCTCCTACTCGCTTTGAATTAAGTGTTCTGGATGTTGTGCGTATGGGGTTAATTCCTAACAAAGCACTGTTGTCTTTTAATGATCAAAAGGATTTTGAGGCGATAATTGACGCAGCAACAAAAGTTGATTTGAGGGATAAATTAACACTCGCGTTTAACTCTCTGTCGGGAGGAGAGAAACAGCGGGCAATGATTGCACGGGCTATTTTGCAAGCACCAGAATTATTATTGATGGATGAACCGACTAATCATCTTGATGTGCGTCATCAGATTGAAGTTCTTGAACTTGCCCGATCTCTAGGTATTACTGTTGTATTGAGTATTCACGATTTGAATCTGGCTGCTAGTTATTGTGACCGTCTGATCTTGATGGACGAGGGCCATATAATTGCTCAGGGGAGTCCTGAATCAGTATTAACTGAAACAAGTCTTAGTCAGGTCTTTGGGGTTAAAGCATTTATTGATGAGCACCCATTTAGCAATAAGTTGAGAATTACCTTTGAGTATGGTGGTGGCCTTAATGGCTAGAATAACCAATACAGAGGTAAAATTAGAACCCACCGTTGGGAATAGTTCCGGCTTTCTGTTGCTCTGTATTGCCGCATTTGGGTTTTTGATATTCTCGGTGTTGGCTGCAACCGGAATTGGGAGTGTAAATTTACCTATCCAGGATGTCTTAGATAGTCTGTTTAGTTGTCAGTTTAAACCTCAATCATGTGAGGTAAGTGCGGTCAGTCAGCAGATAATATGGGATATAAGACTACCAAGAATTTTAATGGCATTACTAACCGGTGCAGGCTTATCGGTTACCGGTGCTATTTTACAATCTGTGACTCGTAACCCTTTAGCTGATCCTTATTTATTTGGTATTTCTTCAGGTGCATCTCTAGGTGCCGTGATCGTCATGGCGTTACTTTCTACGGCTGCTTTCTCGGTTACTATGGGGGCTTTGATTGGCGCGGCCTTCTCAGTTGTTTTAATGCTTACGCTTGCAGGAAAAGCAGCAGTTCAGGTTGAACGTTTGCTTTTATCAGGAGTGGCAGTTTCATTTTTGCTGAGTGCGTTCACCAGTTTAATTCTCTATTACTCCAGCCCCGAAACTGCAGCGACATTGCTATTCTGGATGATGGGAAGTTTTTCCAATAGTCAATGGCAAGAGCTATGGCTGCCGGCGCTTGTATTATTCGTTGGAGTAACATTATTTTTCATTTATCGGCATTGGCTGGATGCAATTCAAGCAGGGGATGAAAGTGCTCAAACTCTGGGAATACCTGTCAACCAGTTGCGTCTCTTTATGTTAATCGTATGCGCGGTGATTACCGGAGTATTAGTTGCCCATGTTGGCGGGATTGGTTTTGTTGGTTTAATGATACCGCACATTTCCCGTTTCATTGTTGGTGCACAAATCCAGCGTATTTTGTTTCTATCATTAGTTCTGGGAGCCAGTTTTATGATTTGGGTTGATGTGCTCGCACGTTCTTTATTGGAAAATCAGGTGTTACCTGTTGGAATTGTTACTTCTGCCGTGGGGAGTTTGTTTTTCTTCATTATACTCAAGCATCGGACTAATAGAGGTTGATATGAAGGATATTAAAATGTTTGTACGGATAGGTGTTCTGCTGATTTATCGGAGTAAAAAATATTATGCTTAATGCTATCAATTTTAATATTCAAACGCTTGAAAGAAAGCAGCAAGCAGCTATTCAAAAAGTGATTGACCAAAAAACCAAACCACCGGGGGCGCTTGGAAAATTAGAAAGTTTGGCAATGCAGTTAGCATTAATTTCAGCCACAGAAAAAATCGTGATTAATAAGCCAACAATGTTAGTTTTTGCAGGCGATCATGGAATTGCAGAAGCTGGAGTGAGTATTGCTCCTTCAGCGGTAACTCAACAAATGGTTATTAATTTTCTCAATGGTGGTGCTGCGATTAACTGTTTTTGCCGGATCAATGAAATGGCAATTAAAGTCATTGATGCTGGAATTTTACTTCCGGTAGATGATCAACGTCTGATAGATCAATCTTTGGGTCTTGGGACCAGAAATTTTAGCCAGCAACCTGCGATGTCTGCCGAACAAGTTATAGCAGGGATAACCGCTGGTGCTGAAATTGCTGAACAGCAGATGAAGGCGGGTTCAAATTTGTTAGGGTTCGGTGAAATGGGGATCGGTAATACATCATCTGCTAGCGCTTTGATGGCTGCCATTTTACAGTTACCGGTAACAGACTGTGTTGGTCGCGGAACTGGTATTGATGATGATGCTTTACAAATTAAAATAAAATTAATTGAACAGGCTCTTGAATTACATAAGGGGAAACTTGACTGTCCTATCGATTTACTTGCTAGCGTTGGTGGTTTTGAAATCGTCCAGATGGTTGGTGCAATGTTGGCTGCTGCTGAGCATAAGCTGATACTACTTATTGACGGTTTTATTGCTACTGCTGCTGCGTTAGTTGCGAAAAAAATCAACCCCGATGTTCTTGATTATATGGTGTTTTGTCATCAATCGAATGAACAAGGGCACAGAATAATGCTCAATGAATTGAATGCCTCACCGTTACTCTCTCTCGATATGCGTCTTGGTGAAGGAACCGGGGCAGCATTAGCATTACCCTTAATACATGCAGCAGCAAGTTTTTATAACGACATGGCCAGTTTTGAAAGTGCCGGAGTGAATGCCGTGTGAATATTCTCTTGCAAAAACAATACATGTTAAAACAACTAAATCTGTTTTACATTGCTTTGGGGTTTCTCAGTCGAATCCCACTTCCATCACAGATCAATTATAGTCAAAAAAATTTAAATCAGGCCAGCAGATATTTTTCTCTGGTTGGATGGTTGATTGGTGGCGTTTGCGCGCTAACATTTTTTTTAGGCGAACTGGTTTTTCCTAAGAATATTGCGATACTTTTATCGATGATGATTAGTTTGTTGTTAACCGGTTGCTTTCACGAAGATGGTCTGGCCGATACATGTGATGGGCTGGGTGGCGGATGGGAGCAAAAGCAAAAACTTGCGATTATGAAGGATTCAAGGTTGGGGACTTATGGGGCTGCGGGTCTATGGTTTACTCTGATGCTAAAATATAGCCTGTTAAACGCACTTAGTTCTACAGACATCATTATTATGTTGTTAGTTGCTCACCCTTTGAGTCGTTCTGTTTCAACGGTGATGATCTATTTATTGCCCTATGTATCGGACGATAATACTGCCAAAGTAAAACCTCTTGCCGAATCACTACAAAAACAAGATTTATTAATCAATCTTTTGTTAGGGTGCGGTGGACTTTTATTGGTTTTTTCACAAGCTTTGTGGCTGGTTATGATATTAATTACTTTTGTAATGTTATTTCGTTTATTCCTGTTAAAGCAAATTAATGGGTTTACTGGCGATACCCTTGGGGCTAGTCAACAAATTGCTGAGTTATTAATCTACTTGACAGTCATTGCGCTGGAGAAATCTTTATGATGCATTTAGTTCTTGGTGGTGCGCGCTCAGGAAAAAGCGGTTTTGCAGAAACGCTTGCCGCTAATCAGCCTGAAGATCAAAATAATACTGTTGTATATGTTGCCACCGCTACTATCGGTGATGAGGAAATGCGAAAACGGATAGCGCATCATAAAAGTAGTCGCCCTCAGGAATGGTTACTCATTGAAGAACCTTTTAATCTGGCGAAGGTTATCAAACAATACTCACAAAGCTCAGAGGTACTCATTATTGAATGTATGACCCTTTGGCTGACTAACTGGTTATGTACCAATGATGAGGCGGCATGGCATGTAGAAAGAGAAGAGTTTATTGAGGCGATAGTTCAAAGTAATAACCGGATTATTATTGTCTCTAACGAAGTTGGTAGTGGAATTGTTCCTATGGGAGAACTAAACCGCGATTTTGTTGACCAATCGGGCTGGTTGAACCAAACCCTGGCGAAGGTTGCCAATAAAGTAACCCTGGTGGTTGCCGGTTGCCCTATCGCTATTAAGCCACCAATAGTGCAGACTGATTTCTGATGAAAAGTACTTTCAAACTTTTGACTCTCAATTAACCTGATGATTAAGTAAATTAAATGAATACCGATATTTATCTTGTAAGACACGGCATGCCCGTATTAGAAAATGCCTTATTAGGTTCTACCGATTCTCCCTTAAGTGAGCAGGGGTGGTTGCAAATGAGGCAATCAACTAGAGCGCTACCGGTGGTTGATAAGCTTGTCTCAAGTCCACTGAGTCGTTGCGCTGCATTTGCACAGGAGTATGCCGATAGTTGTAATTTATCACTGAGTATTAGTGAACAATGGCGAGAGTGTCACTTTGGCGATTGGGATGGGAAAACCTATCAAAGATTACATCAACAGAATCCGCAGGCTGTTAGTAATTTTTTTCGTGATCCCGATAATAACCCGCCTCCTGGGGGAGAGACATTGAGTGAATTTAGTTGTCGGATTGAAATGGCAATAAAGCAATTATTGGAGAAGTATCAGGGTAAAAAATTAGCTGTAATTACCCATGCTGGTGTGATCAGAACGCTAGTTGCCTGGTGTTTAAATATGGACTATTCGAAAGGTACTCAGTTTCATCGTTTTGCAGTTGATTATGCCAGTGTTACCAGACTAACTATTTATCATGGTGAAACCATATTTCCTCAATTAGTTTCGCTTAACCAGACATGTGAAGCTGCATAAGGTCATCAGCTGGCACAATAACAGAGTCATTTTTTATGTTCGATAAAAACGACAAGTGAT
>CBDUHU010000343.1:0-4755 GCA_965366725.1 uncultured Kangiellaceae bacterium | reverse complement strand
CTGTGTCATCGGTGGAATGGTGTAACATTTGTGTAATTTAAACTGAATTCCTTCAGAAATATTATATAGGCTTGGTGCTGTTATATAATTTGATGGTGCATATACACTAGTTCGGACTTCTCCGGAATTTGCCGCAACAAAGCCTCCAAGCGCTCCACCACCTCCAACAAAGGAATCTGCGTAATTTTTCTTGGCTTCATAGGCGATATGATGATCAATATTATCGAATACCCAATCAGGAATATCATCTGGTACTATGCCAGGATAATTAGCAATAATTACACTTTCATTCCAATTGACATCACCAATCTGAACAATCGTGCCATTGTGGCACCATTTGTGTGCTGAAGCCGAACCGAATGGAACTATGGTTGCCATCGATACTAAGCAAAGTATTTTCTTTAGTCTTTTAGTTTTCATAATAAACCTCATCATAGATAATAAAAATTTGTTATTAGAACTGACAAATTAATTAACGACATTTGTTGTGCTAGTGATAATTCCCTTGAGTTGCCAATCAAGGTCCATCTTTTTTACAAAATTGGCAGTAAACAAAGTGCCGGTTAGATCCGCTTAATATCTATCGCTTTGTAGATATCATCTTATAAACAGATGTCCGTCAGTGTTCTTACATAACATTGGTTAAGCACCATGACCTTAATGTTAATAGGGGGCGTATGAATACCAGAAGCACCGGATAAATCCGGTAAAAGAAGTATTGAAGTTGAGTTATTTAGTCACTAATAGACTAGAGAGAATAATTTTATCTCTTTGATATATATTAGAATTTAATAGAATTGACCGGTTTTTACCGGTTATTTGAAGTACTTTCATTATCCTGCGGTGGTGAATTAGGTAGAGTGATTTTAGCTGATGAACCGAGAGCATATTTTGCTATTATCGGCAATATCATTGTAATTTTATTAACTGATAGTTTGCGAATAATAAACTTAAAATACTAGTCAACCGCTGCCAATCTTCTCTTTAGAGTGGATTAAGTTTTGCCTCGAAAAAAATCTAATGATCGATAATTCCTTGTTTAATCGAAAACAGCAAGATGACCGCAAGTGCCTGTGGGTAACTGAGCTAATCAGAAGTTTCTGAAAATAGTTTTAATCAAAACAGTAAGCAGTACATATATCTCGCTGCGAGAATAAAACTAAAAATAAGTTTGCAGAATAATATTTTGTAAAAATCATGAAGGATTGCTTCTAACTTGTTCAATTATAAGCAAAAAAAACGGGTATAAATTTTATCCTGGTTTTGTTGAATTAGTTTTGCCTGCTATACAAGTTTAATTCCTGGAATTGACAAGTAAAAAACCTAAGTGGTACGTTCGTGCTATTAAAGTGAGTTTTAAATAAATGGTGATTGAATGTTGGCCATTGATCGCAAAGTTTTTCCGAGTCAATGGCTTCAATTTGTGAAGTACAAGCTGTTATGTGAAAAGTCCCTGTTGCACTGAACGACTTATCTATCACCGACTTATAAACAAAACAAGAGGCTGCTATGAAAATAAAAACTGTTAAATTTAGAATTATTCTGGTTACTTTATTGGGCTTTGTTTCAACTCATGTCTGGTCTGCGGATAACTACTTAATTGGCACTGGTATTTATGATATTACCGGTCCTGCGGCTGAAGTGGGGATGATGGGCTATGCAGAGCCAGCGCAAAGAACAAATGGGGTCCATGATCGTCAATGGGCCAGAGCATTTATTATCGCTGAAGCTAACGGAAAAAGTGTTATTTTTGTTAACGTCGATCAAGGTGCTGTATTTCAGTCAATTACCCAAGGAGTTGTGTCTAAATTGCAGATGCGTTACGGAGATTTGTATGATGAAGATAACCTGATTATTAGCGCGACTCACACACATAGCGGCGCTGGAGGGCATTCGCATTACGCTTTATATAACATCACGACTTACGGTTATATTAAACAAAATTATGATGTGGTCGTTAATGGAATATTCCAGGCGATAATTAACGCGCATAATGATCTAAAACCAGGAAGTGTTTATTTAAACAAAGGTACATTAGCTGGGGCCAATAAAAACCGTTCTTTACCTGCTTTTAAGAAAAATCCAGAAAGCCAGGCGATTACAGCAGAAGATCATGAAATGCTTGTACTTAAATTTAAACAGGGAAATCATGAGGTCGGCATGATTAGCTGGTT
Source organism: uncultured Kangiellaceae bacterium (assembly GCA_965366725.1). Taxonomy (GTDB): domain Bacteria; phylum Pseudomonadota; class Gammaproteobacteria; order Enterobacterales; family Kangiellaceae; genus Aliikangiella. The sequence goes on along the minus strand of CBDUHU010000343.1, from coordinate 2,581 downwards.
TGCAACTCACGCTGTTTCAATGCCTGGCAGTAATACTTTGCTTAGTTCAGACAACAAAGGCTATGCGCAATATTTGTTCGAAAAGGAACTAAAGGGCTCTGATTATCAGGGAAATGATGATTTTATTGCAGCCTTTGCACAAACCAATTCTGGTGATATGACGCCTAATATTAATCTGGACGGTACTGGTCCTGGTGGTAGTGATTATTTGTTGAGTACGCAAATAATTGGCAAAATGCAATTTGATAAAGCACTGGAACTATACAATAGCGCAACAGAGCAACTAACCGGGCCTATTGATTTTCGCCATCGACACCTTGATTTCTCAAATCAACAGGTTGACGCTAAATATACTGACGGACAGACTCGTTCGACTTGTGTTGCGGCACTTGGCGTTTCGTTTGCAGCAGGAACAGAAGATGGAAGAGGGGTAGATTTTTTCCAGGAGGGAGCTTTATCTTCTAATCCATTTTGGCAATTCCTAACAGCCTTGCTGACTAACCCAAGTGAGAGCCAAAAGGATTGTCATGCACCAAAGCCCATATTATTAGCTCAGGGAAATTTTGAACCATACCCATGGAGTCCAGAAGTATTACCTGTCTCTATTGTAACTATCGGTCAACTTGGACTCCTTGCGGTACCTGCGGAGTTCACTCGTACCGCCGGCTATCGTTTAAAGAATACGGTTAAAAACGTTGCTGGTATTGGTTTAAATCATCTGGTGATTGCTGGATACTCAAATGCTTATTCTGGTTATGTAACTACAAGCGAAGAATATGCTGCGCAACATTATGAAGGTGGCTCGACACATTTTGGCCCCTGGACATTGGCGGCCTATCAGCAAAGTTTTGAGCGTCTAGCACAGAGTCTGGTAAACGGATATGAGCCTGATTTTCCTGAAGCTGAACCTTATCTACGCAATTTAAAAAACCAGCAAATGACTTTCCAGACAGGAGTTGTTCATGATCAGGCACCTATTTTTAAGCGGATTGGTGATGTAAGTAGCCAACCAGCTTCTTATTATCACAAAGGAGCTATGGTGAAGGCTATATTCTGGGCTGGTCATCCCAAAAACGATCTGCGAACTCAAAGTTCGTTCTTAAAGATTCAACGATATAGCGGTGGTAGTTGGCAAACAATAGCCAATGATAATGACTGGAGTACGCAGTTTGAATGGAAGCGGATTGATGGTTTTTGGGGAACTAGTCACGCTATTATCAAGTGGACTACATCATCAGATACTCCGTCTGGCAAATACAGAATTATTCACCAGGGGAGTCAGAAAAAACCTTTTACTGGCGTGATTAGCCCCTATACTGGAACCAGCAGAAGTTTCTGGATCTACTAGTTTACCGGCCGCTGTGAGTTAATAAACGCTAGTGGAGTGACTGAGCATTGAACCGTTGATTTTGAACTAACGTTTCAATGTTGCTCTGATTAGTCGTTTTATTGTCAAAGCATTTATGCAGACTTTCTATTTTTGGCGGCTTCAACTAATATTTTAGTTAGTCTTGACTTGACAGGTTTACAGTGACCATCATTTTACCTCTTGCTTGAATCATCGGGTTGTTTTTAAACAATTTTGTGACTCTGGATATCAATATTTTGGTTATAGCACCTTGATGATTTCAGCGATATCAGTCTACCTGCTTGATACCATAATTTTGATTCAGGAAAGTCATTTATCAGTGGATTTCAAGATTATGACAATGCTTGAAAAGAGTGCAGCCAATGTTAAACTAATTACAGGGTAACATTTTGCTGGTTGTTTAATAGCTGATTATGTAGGTTACTTTATTTATCGCTTTTCCTTACTGCCTTTGAATTGATACTTTGCCAACCCTCTTTAAGGAAGCCAATGTATGATGACATTTACTAAAGATATTGAAAGACTTGCTACTGATTGGTTTCGTCGTTGTCGGGAAAGTCAAATGGTTCACTATGAGTATGCTAGCTTATTAGAAAAAAGACATCTATGGTTAGGTGCGTCAACAATGGTTCTATCAACCATTGTTGGAACTGCAGTGTTTAGTTCCTGGGAAGCAACTGCGGTGGATAATCTAATGCGTACTTTATTAGGAATGTTAAGTCTTTTAGCCGCTGCGATGGCGGCCTTACAGACTTTTCTAAATTTTTCCGATCGAGCAGCGCAACATAAATCCGCTGGTGCAAGTTACGGTGCTATTCGTCGAGAGTTAGAATTAATTAAAACCGTGCCTCCAAAGACGGAAGAAGAAATTGTAAAAATGTTGCAGATTATTAAACTAAAAATGGATGAGTTAGCAGAAAAATCGCCTGGTGTGCAATCAAAGTTTAAACAAAAAATTGACCAGAGACTTAACAGCAAGATGCATCGAAGAATTTATGAACTCTCAGTTAGTAACAATGAGTAATCAGTGGGGAGTTAACAAATAGCTTTAAACAAAGAGTTAATTCTGAGAACATTTTATATTAGGGTAGGTTGGTATGTGCGGCGCAATAGGATTAGTTACCGATAATTACTTTGTTAAACAGCTAATGAAAGAGTTAGGGGTAGAGCTTTATGAGGAGAATAATAACGACAATATTCGTCCTAATGACA
>CBDUHU010000342.1:0-4763 GCA_965366725.1 uncultured Kangiellaceae bacterium | reverse complement strand
TTCCGGGCATTATTGCATGTTTGTTATTTTTGCCACTACTTCCCAATGCTCTCAGGGAATTGCTATATAAAGGAAATGATGGATGGATAATCATTCTATTTTTTTCAATCGTAATTTTATTCGTAATTATGACCGTATGCTCTAAACTAATTGAACTTCTATTAAATCATATAGGAAAAGACTTTCGAATTAACTTTCAAAATCGCCCTTTCTGGCTTATTGACACCCTACTTAAACGAGTAGAAGAAACCTTTGAAATTAATACTTCTCAATTACAAAGAACTCAAGAAACAGGAGAACTAACAGAAAGTGATTCAACCGAGTTATTTTATTTGATATCAACGTTTGTGAGTGAAAGAGCCAGATTATCAGAGAGCAATGGATATCGTTCTTTAGAGAACTTATTTAAAAACCTGCTAACTATTTTTACTTTTGCCACCGTTATTTACCCTATAGTTCGCCCTTATCCAATTACCGAAGTATTTGGTCCTAATTTAGAACAACGTCTAATTATATCTATAGTATGTGGTGCTTTAGCAGTAATATGCTTTTTTAAAGCTAAGACATATAATACTGAATATCAGAGAGAAACCATTAATCGATTTATGTCCATACTAAAATAAATGCGGCACAATAAGTCAATCATAAAACCAAATAAAAAAATCCCCCAACCAGTAGCTACAAACCTCTTTTTCACGCTGCTATTGATTTAATATCAAAAATAGCAATAATAAAACCCAGGTTTGATTGATAGTAAAATTAATTCACAGATAACTATGTATAACAATCGAAAATCAGAGTTAGACAAAATCAAGGAATGCAAAAATTGCACATTATAATAATCATTACATTGTTAATCCTTTTCGTATTTTATTTTTCAAAGAACAACAGTAGCAAAACCTGTAATTTTGAGAAGGAGCTGCTGAGGGTTTGTAGAGGAGACAAAGATAAAGTTGAGCGGCTTTTACGTTTCGAAATTAACCGGAGACAAAGTCTGACTCGAACTAAAGCTGCTGAAATTGCATTGCATCGATATAAGAGAGACCAGTAAAGGTGATTTGAGGCTTACCTGTTATTAGTCGCATTTTCCGATAATTATAAGAACATTAATTTGACAGTTTGTATTTTGAAAACTTTCAGATTAAGGATAACCAATCAATCTATTTCCCACCGCTTCGCTTGGGTGCGAGCGACTTATTTAAAACGAAACCAACAGTAGGCGTTTTAAACGAAGTAAGCAAAAGCATTTGACCGCTAGCAGCTAAAGCAAAGCGCTTAAAGGAATCATTGTGTTGATAATCAGACTGGTGCGCCAGCCAATACTCTTATGGATAGCACACAATCTGACTGTTGATGGGATACCGACAGTTTTGTTACTTTGAACTAACTGGTTATCCCATTCAAAAGACCGTTCCCAGAGTTTAACAAAATGCCCTTGCCCGAACGGCTATTCACGCCCCGACAAAAAGGATACTTATTCGAAAATAATAAAAATCTGCCTGAGCACAGCGATGCGAAACCGCATTTAAATCTAACACTACAAAACGAGGCCTCTACGCCAATGCCTCAACCTCTTGACGATCAGCCAATTCAATTTTCCGCAAATACATCTCTACCGGTATAAATGCAAATGGAATCACCGACGCCAGGAGTAAAATAAACCATCCCCAAACAGGCCACCCCTTTTTACCAGAAATGACTAAAGATAAAACAAGATAAACAAGAAACAAAACACCATGAGCCATACCGAGCGAATAAACCCATTCTCGACCAATAATTCCAAACGTAACACTTAAAATTACTAAATACGATAAACCTTCTAAGATACTGATTGTACGAAACATTTTTGTCATTTAATTATCTCTGTTGTTAACTAATGGGTAATAGGGATCATTTCAGCAGCACATTATTAAGCCAAAAACCTGATTAACTATGCAATTATCAATCAAATAGCTTATTAGCCTGCATTATCAACTGACTTTTCCGATGGATTCAGCAAAAGTGATATCAGAGGAACATATAATCCCCCAACAATAGCGGTTGTTGAAATGATATCCAGAAGGGTATGATAACCTTGATAAAGCATCAAGAGAAAATAAAGCACAATTGAACTTAACCAATAAACAGTCAGCAACTTAAGGTTGAAACATAGATAAATTACCAGAACCAAAGCAACCGCAGTATGAGTTGAATAATCCAACCCAACAGCAGGCCATAATCCAAGATAATTATCCAGAATCATCAAACCATAAGCAATCACCAACCCCAGAGCAATCTGCTGCAAGCGTCTACTGGCACTTGCGACTTCTTTCTGACGACCGATATAAATCATATTTATGATGACGATTAGCAGAAGTAAGGGCGTGTACGCATCTGCGATAGTATCTAATACCTGATAACTTAACATATAAAAATCAAACTCTTAAAGCTCAAATAATGAGCAACAACCAAAAATTCTTCTGCATAAAACCTCTTGCAGACAGCCTGTTGATAGTATTTTCTAACAAAACCAATTAACAATCACTTAGTTAAACCACCTAACACCTTGATTAAAAAATAATAAATGGAATCCAGCGATAGAAAGCTTTGCAACTTTTTATCAGGATGTCCTTTAAGCTTTTTCCAGCAGTTTCACTATTTCTTAATAACTAAATCGCCACCTTGTAGATAGATTGGTTTTCCGTTGTCAAAAATAACTTCTTCCCAATATCGCTTATCACCGCTCTCTCCATCATCCACAATTCGATATTCGGTAACGTTTGTTTCTGGAAGTTCCTTAATAATGCTCATGGGATAAATTCCCCATTTATCGCATAATTTGATACTTTTTATTGCTGTGTCGATTTGATTTATAAGTCCGGTGTGCTCTGCCTTCTCTTCTATAGAAGAAAACTCAGAACGAGCATCAAGCTCTTCAATCCATACTTTTAACTTTTCAATTGCGGGATTCATAATTTTGCACACAGTAAGTTTTATAGATTATTTATTTGAAGAGAAAAAATCAGCGTGAAAGCTTATAAACTCAAGTCAACGATCGCTGACACAAAATGCCGATATTATTGATTATCTAATAAATAGAGAGCAACTATTTTGGCAGGGTGTCTTTTAAATTGCTTAACGATCGTTGACACAAAATGCCGATATTATTGATTATTTAATAAATAGAGAGCAACTATTTTGGCTGGGTGTCTTTTAAATTGCTTCTTTTAAATTGCTACGCCAAATTTGTCCCTAATATAACCCAATAAAAAAGTTGCTATATAGCGATTTTTGAAGCCTGAAACCTTCCTCGGCGGCTATTGACTCTTTATACCCATCAATTAAATCAATACATCGGTTTCTTGCCATTTGCTCGTCCGAAGTTAATTCTCTCACCAACTCTAACTCATACCAGCTCAGAAGGTTCAATCCTGGCCATGTCGCTCCATAATTACCACTTTCAAACGAGTTTCGTTCCTGCATGTGCGAAATTGCTAATCCCATGAAAAGATCAACTTCAGAATGGTACCAATGGTTCTCAGGAAGCGCCGATTTTAATGCCACGATTCCAGACACGATAAATCCGTGATATTCGAGTTTCTGATTATGACTATCTAATGCTCCACCAGTTTGTAATGAAATCCTCGGGAATATCCCATGTTCGTGGAGATAAACAGCCCGATTTAGATACCTGACATCACCAGTTGCCCGGTACGCATAGGCTAGACCCTTACCTAGAGCCGATAGATAGTTAATATTTTCTACAATAGGTTTATCCAGCGTCCAATCTGCCGCCCTGGAAATAGATTCAAGATAAAGTGGATTATTCGTTCGCAGATATCCCTTTGCTAGCGAAGTCAGCGCATACCCATGATCATAATACAGCTCTGCGATATCATTCCCTGGAAGAGATACTACAAATCCATTCTGAACACATTCTGGACACTCAGCAAGCACTCGTTCTACTGTCTCACCAAACTCCGGATTTTTAATATCAGCTGGGAAACCAAAAACTCCCACATCACCTATGTCTTGAACAGACATCAGATACGAGTAGACCTCTGAACTCCTTGAAGCATAAGTTTCATTCCTGCTGGCGGCCTCGCCATATACATCAGCCCTCCAATAAGAGTTTCTTAATGCCATTCTATAAGGATAACCCTTTCCCCAAGAGCCATCGTCTTTGTATAAACTTTCACTCAGAGAATGGATAAGAGAAAAAATTGACTCTTCCTCATAATGATTATCTCTTTTTTCCTTACAAGCAGATACACTTGCTGTAAGCACCAATACCATCATTAACGATATATAAAACTTGTTCATATATATTCTCACCAATGTAATTTACTTTTGAGCTGGCGTATTTAGGGCATAACGCCAAGCGTTTTAAAAATTGAAGCGCAGTGCAAATTTCGATAACCGCGCATTGTTAACACTTTATGCGCATTCATATTCGAAGATTAACTCTTCGTTCGCGCCAAATACTATTCCAAACATGTCAAAATAGTCTTCTGGGTTATTGATACCGTCAGGCTCAAAGTACTCATAGTTCTCAGGGTTCTGATAGGAAAAATACACATATATATTATCAGTCTCCGGCTTGACAGTTACTAGCTCGCCTTCTTCTACAATTGAGTAGTTTTCTCCCATTTCACCATCCCAACCATGCTGTCGAGGGTCGAAAATCAAGGAGCGATTTTCACACTTCAAACAGACGATGAATCCAGGAGCCCCAAACGAACCTTCTATTGTCTTTTTGAAGAATCCTTTTGTTTCACTCGTCT
>CBDUHU010000341.1:0-4774 GCA_965366725.1 uncultured Kangiellaceae bacterium | reverse complement strand
TCAAAGGCGCTCATAGAAATATGATGCGTAAACTTGTTAAATCAAAACCAAAAGCGATAGAAGAGGATTTTGAACGTCGAGTGCTGCCGGGTTTGAATTATTGTCAGAGAGTAGGCAATATTATGGGCGCGACTGCAGCATTATCATTATTGAGTACTATTGATAATGGTCGTTTTGAAACACCGCAAAGAGTTGGTGTATTCTCTTATGGTTCCGGTTGTTGTTCAGAATTTTTTAGCGGTGTTGTCACCAGTGAAAGCCAAAAGCGTTTAGGTGAACTGAAGGTGAGCGAACAACTAGATAAACGATATGAATTATCGATGACCGAATATGAAAAACTACTCGTTGATAGTAATGCGTTAAAATTTGGTACACGAAATCTGGTGCTCGACACCAGTTTCGTTTCTGCAGCAAGAAGTGTTCAACAGCAGGATGTTTTATTTTTAAAGGAAATTAAAGAATTTCACCGGGAGTATGAATGGATATCTTAAATCAAACAGAAAACTATAAGACTATTGTGGTAAGAAATGATGGAGATATCTGTTTTATTCAGATTTATCGACCTGATGCCAATAATACGATTAACGCAACACTGATTGAAGAATGTTCTAAAGTACTTGAACAGTGTGAGAGCTCCGCCAAGATTGTTGTTCTTGAAGGTTTGCCTGAAGTTTTTTGCTTTGGCGCTGATTTTAAAGAAATAGAAGAAAGTCTTGATAGCGGGCAGCATGAGTCTGTACAAAATCCGGGCCCTTTGTATGATCTGTGGCTTAAATTGGCAACCGGTTCCTTTATCTCTATTGCACATGTACGGGGGAAAGCTAATGCCGGTGGAATCGGATTTGTTGCAGCATGTGATATCGTATTATGTGAAGATAAAACCGTATTTAGTTTATCTGAAATGCTTTTTGGTTTGATGCCTGCTTGTGTATTACCCTTCCTTATTCGTCGTATGGGACACCCAAAAGCTAATTATATGACACTGATGACCCAACCTGTTACAGCGGTTCAGGCAAAAGAATGGGGACTTGTGGACGCGCATGAAGAAAAAAGTGAAAACCTGTTAAGAAAGCATTTGCTGCGTCTTCGATTGCTAAGTAAATCAGGGGTTGCACGATATAAACGTTATCTGAATCGTCTAGATGATGATTTAGTGACTTCAAAACCTAAGGCATTGGAAGCAAACCTGGAGGTTTTTTCTGATAAGGATAACCTGGAAAAAATTGCGCGTTTTGTTAAAACTGGACAGTTTCCGTGGGAAAGCCGTTGATGATGATTTTTGAATGAGATACCTAAAAAAATAAATTTAGTTTACGGGAATTAGAATTTTGTTATTCGGAGAATAAAATGAACAAAGAAGAAGTTTTTAAAATCATCACCAGCAATACTTGCGAAGTACTGCCAGATCTTGAACAACATGAATTTAAGATGGATGATGCGCTGAAAGATCTGGGGGCCAATTCCATTGATCGTTCCGAAATTGTTATGATGACTTTAGAGTCGCTCTCATTAAATATTCCGCTAATTGAAATCGCCAGAGCGGAAAACCTGGGAGAGCTTGCTGGTATTTTGCATGAAAAACTCTAATCAGCCTGAGTTAGTTATTTCAGGTGTCGGCATCACTTCCGCTATAGGGCAAGGTAAGCGGAAATTTAGTGATGCATTACTCGCAGGAAATCATAATTTTTCAGTAATGAAGCGTGCTGGTAGACAACTTCCTTCAAATGGTGAGCCAGAAGAAGTGTTGCCTGCTCCTTTTCTGGGAGCCGAAATTGAATCATTGATGATGCCAGATAGTATTGATAAAGGTTTGTTACGAACCGCCTCTTTTTCTAGTCAGGTGGCGATTGCCAGCTTACATGAAGCCTGGGAAGATGCGAAGTTAAAAGATGTTGCGCCTGAACGACTTGGTATGGTGGTTGGAGGGTCAAATTTTCAACAGCGAGAATTGGTTCTGACACAACAAAAATATCACAACCGTTATCAATTTTTGCGCCCGACTTATGCAATGTCCTATATGGACAGTGATCTTTGTGGTTTATCCACTGAGTTATTTGGAATTAAAGGTATGGCCTATACAATAGGCGGGGCGTCGGCGAGTGGGCAGTTAGCGGTTCTCCAGGCTGCCCAGGCGGTTTTATCGGGCCAGGTGGATACTTGTATTGTGATTGGTGCATTAATGGATCTATCCTATTGGGAATGCCAGGGATTTCGCTCGCTGGGAGCAATGGGAAGTGATCAATTTGCCACATCACCAGAACTTGCTTGCAGGCCTTTTGACGAAAAACATGATGGATTTATCTACGGTGAAAACTGTGGTGTTCTAGTGATTGAAAAAGCTCAGTCGATTAATCGAGAAGGGGTTGACCCTTATGCATATCTTTCAGGTTGGGGAATGGGAATGGATGCTAACCGTAATCCTAATCCTTCCTTTGATGGAGAAGTTAATGCGGTAGAGAAAGCACTAAATTATGCCGGACTGAATGCCGGGGATATTGATTATGTCAATCCTCATGGAACTGGCTCAACGATTGGTGATGAGACTGAGTTGGAGTCACTCAATCATTGTCGATTAAATCATGCCTACATAAATGCAACCAAGTCGATTGTTGGTCATGGTTTAAGTGCTGCTGGTACTGTAGAAGTAATAGCGACGCTGTTACAAATGAGAGAGAAAAAACTTCACCCGACCAGAAATCTGGAAGATCCAATTAGTCATGATTTTAATTGGGTAAAACAAGAGGCTACATCACATCAGATTAATCGTGCGATTAATCTCAGTATGGGGTTTGGTGGCGTTAACACGGCGGTTTGTTTACAGCAATATTAACTAAAAGCATTTATTAAGGTTTAATTTATTTCCTAAAATCATAATTATTAATATACAGGAGTTGTTTATGAAGACTTATATGTTTCCGGGGCAGGGTTCTCAATATAAAGGTATGGGAGGGGATTTATTCGATGAGTTTAAAGACCTGATTAAAAAAGCGGATAAGATCCTTGGCTACTCAATTAAAGAGCTATGTCTTGAGGACCCGCGAAGGGAACTCAATAAGACTCAGTTTACGCAACCCGCTTTATATGTTGTTAATGCTCTATCCTATTTAAAAGCCGTTGAGCAGGAAGGGACTGAACCTGATTATCTTATTGGTCATAGTCTCGGTGAATTTAACGCGTTAATGGCGGCTAAATGTTTTTCATTTGAGTCTGGTTTAAAGTTAGTGAAAAAGCGTGGAGAATTAATGAGTCAGGCAACTGACGGTGGTATGGCTGCAATCTTAAATGGTACACAACAACAAATAGAAGAAATCCTTGAAAAAAACGATCTTAAGAATATTGATTTGGCGAATTTTAATACTCGTTCGCAGATTGTTATTTCTGGTTCGCTAGATGAAATAGGGAAAGCACAATATGCTTTTCAAGATGGTGATATTCTCTATTATCCATTGAACACCAGTGGTGCTTTCCATTCCCGCTTTATGGAACCTTCCAAAGAAAAATTTGCTAAATACCTTAAGAAATTCAAGCTTTCAAGTTTAGCTATACCAGTGATTTCGAATGTTACAGCACTGCCTTATGATAATGACAAAATTGTAGAAAACTTATCAAATCAAATTGCTACCGGAGTTCGTTGGTCTGAAACTATTGAATACTTGCTAAAAATTCAGGATATGGAATTTGTTGAAATGGGTGGCGGTGATGTTTTAACTAAAATGGTTGATAAAATTAAGTTAGAAATAGCAGCCCTGGTAGAAGACAATGTTGCTGTAGAAGCTGATGATAAAAGTATCAGTAGCTCAGAGGTATCTAAAGAAACCAGTAATGATACAGCTAATCCTAAATCAGATGCTTCACTAAGTGCTGAAGAAATGGTTAAACAATGGAATGATAAATACGCAATTGGTACAAAAGTAAAATCGACAATTATGGATTATGATGATCTTGAAACAAGAAGTGAAGCTGTTGTTTTATTTGGTCATAGAGCTGCTGTTTATATGAAAGAATATAATGGATATTTTGATCTGGAAGAGGTTGTTCCAGCATAATTTAATTAGTTGCAATCAAGATAACATTAACCGATGTTAGTTTAGTGTTATCTTTATTAAATTGTGTGTTTTATCCAGTTGTTATAGGGAGTTAAGTTCGAGCTCTGTCGCCATATTTTAATAAGAGGGAGTTTACCATGAGAAATCCAAAAAATATTGGTTTCACTTTTTTAGTAAGCGTGTCTTTTTGTTTAACCATTATTAATACTTCTGCTATAGCTAAAAAAGTTGATAGTGGAATATCTTTTACTAATCAGTCGGCAAAATTAAATACCTTTGAACGCGTACAAGGAGAGGGTCTATCTGGTGCTGCATGGTTCGACTATGATAAGGATGGAGACTTAGACTTATTTATTCCAAATGGAAAAGGTGCAGAAAATGGGCTGTTCAAGAATATCGGTAATGGCTTATTTGCCAACGTAACAATTGAAAGCGGGCTTGATGATTCGATAGGTTATAGTGGAGTTGTTGCTGGTGACATTGATAACGATGGTTTTCCAGATTTATATTTATCAGGAGTAGGTGGACTATTTGGCATATCTTCTCAAAATAGTTTATATCACAATAATGGAGATGGAACTTTTAGCAATATTTCTTCAACTTCTAACACCCCAGGTTCAGAGTCCGACTCTGCTGTATTGATGGCTGACTATAATAATGATGGCCTGGTTGATATTTTTGTCGCAGGTTATGGGCATTTTTAAACGCCGTCTCGCACTGCTGGAGTT
>CBDUHU010000340.1:0-4792 GCA_965366725.1 uncultured Kangiellaceae bacterium | reverse complement strand
TTTTCTTATTTCCAATGTAAATCCTATTAATTGGTGAGCAGAAAAAGTAAAAACCGACTCCTAACCACTAGCTGATGCTTATTAATCACTCACATTAATAAACTACCTGTTTAGTCTTAATATATTCAAACATATCAGCAAACCAGAACTGAACATGCTCTGAAAAACTAATATAGCTGAAATGAATAATGAATAGTATTCGGAAGTATTTGCAGGGGGTAATTTACAACTAATCAATGTAAAAAGATATGAGACGACGACATGATAATAATTTCTAAACGCTGAATACGAAAAAACCTTGAATAATCAAGGTTTCTTAGTTTGGTACCAGAGGCCGGACTCGAACCGGCACACTATCACTAGCGGGGGATTTTGAATCCCCTGTGTCTACCAATTTCACCACTCTGGCTCCAAATTGAGCGAGCAATTATATCGGATGTTTGGCCGATTGCAATCACTGTTTACCACTTTTTGTAAAAAAAAATAAGAATTAACAACTCCTTACTCAAACTCTTCAGGATTTCCAGCACCATAACGAATAATTTTAGGGAATCCTTCCAGCATATCAATCACAGTTGTTGGTTGATCACTGACAAATCCACCATCAACAACTAAATCGACTTTACCTTGCAGAGCTTCACAGATTTCTTCTGGGTCCGCCAGAGTGGAGCTTTGGTCTGGTAGAATCAGGCTTGTACTCATTAACGGCTCTCCTAATGCTTCCAGTAAAGCCAGCGCAATATTATTATCCGGTACTCTAATACCAATTGTCTTACGTTTTGGGTGCTGTAACCTGTTGGGAACTTCTGGTGACGCTCGTAAGACAAATGTGTAACTACCAGGAGTATGATTCTTTAACACTCTGAACGCAGCATTATCGACTCTTGCGTAAATTGCTAGCTCGGATAAATCACGGCAAACCAGAGTAAAATTATGCGACTTGTCCAACTTACGAATACGCCTGATTCGATCTAGCGCCTTTTTATCGCCAATATGACATCCCAGTGCATAACCGGAATCAGTTGGATAAACGATCAAACCACCATTTCTAACTACCGCAACAGCTTGTGAAATTAATCTTGGTTGTGGGTTATCCGCATGCACTGCAAAGTACTGGGTCATATAAAAAATACCTTATTTAAAGAAAGAATTGGTGAAGTTTCCAATTAATCATAAATACCAACAAAGCATCGCTAAAAATGGCTAAACTTTAACCAAATCAAGTAATTAGCATTCTTACTTAATGATAGCACGTAAACTTGTAGATGAGCAGACTAGATTAATTTTTCTAGCACATGGGGAATGTCACTATCGACACCAGGAAATCGTCCCAAATCAGTCCATCTCAAATTTGGATAGTGAAAATCTGATCCAGAGGAAGCCATTAACTGGTGACGTTCAAGGTGGATTTTAAGCCACTCATATTTATCCCGATTAAGACTGGGGTATGCTAGCTCTATTGCATCCCCGCCCTCCTCTTTAAAAGCTTCGATTAAATAGCCTAATTTCCTGTTTGAAAGTGGGTAACGGGTTGGATGTGCCAGCACCGAGATCCCGCCAGCCTCTTTAATAAGGCTAATCGCTTCATCCATACTCATCCAGTTTTTAGCAACTTTTATCCTCCCCTGTTTTCCAATATACTTTTTAAAGGCCTGTTGTGCATCTTTGGCAAAGCCTAACTCAACAATTGCCTTAGCCATATGACTTCGTGTGACAATCTCAACCACGTCTATTTTGAGCTTGTCTAATACTCCTACAACTCCGGCCTTAACTAATCTATGATCGATATCTTCAGCGCGCTGCCATCTTTGGAGTAACTGTGCTTCCAGTTTAAATTTAAGATTCTGGTTGTCCGGATTAATGCCCAGACCGACAATATGAACGTCACCAAAATCAGCTAATGCCGAAATCTCAATGCCATCAACGATGTTTAATGGTAGCTGCTTTTGGATAATGTATTGGCGTAGATCTTTTAATCCACTAACAGAATCATGGTCAGTTAATGCAAGCAAGCCAATTTCTCGCTCTGCCGCATATTCAGCTAACTCTTGTGGGGTCAGAGAGCCATCAGAATAACAACTATGGCAGTGAAAATCGTATTTCATATTATTTCTTCTGTCTTCTTACTTTATCAATGATAGAGATCACAGAGTTAGTCTACCTGTTTGTTAAGCTTGCTCCAAATAATTAGTCGCCCATGATAGATAAAAATGAGAATAACCAAGCGCCAACTTCCAGGCGACCTTGCAATCTGGATTTTCATCTACGCAGAGCTTGCTGTATTTGGCATATTATTTATTCTCTATGCAGTTGCCAAAACGAGTTACCCACAAGTATTTGCAGAAGGACATGCCCATTTAAACCGAGTTGCTGGATTGATCAATACAATTGCATTAATTACATCCAGCTTCTTTGTTGTGCGAGCGGTTGAAGCGATTAAAGAAAATAACAGGCGAGCGTCAACCCGGCGGTTATTATTTGCTCTATTAGCAGCCTCTGTGTATGTATTTGTTAAACTCTTTGAATATCATCAAGCGATATCGGCTGGTTTTGAATTAACAACCAACAAGTTTTATACCTATTATTATCTACTAACATTCTTTCATTTCGCTCACGTTCTGCTCGGAATGGTTATTCTCTTATTTGTTTTAAAAAATACACATGCTGGCTACTATACTCCCGAAAACCTGATTGGTATTGAGTCTGGTGCATCTTACTGGCATATGGTTGATCTGGTCTGGGTTGTACTTTTCCCACTAGTCTACGTAATCAGGTGAATTTAATGACTAAAACCTCATTACCCCTAACTAAAACACAATCCAGCTTAATAGTTTGGTTATTGCTTGTGCTGCTAAGTGGAATCGGCGCCTATATTGGTGAGTTTGCACAACCCAATAACCAAAATCTCATCTTTATTCTTCTCATATTAGTTATAAAAGCCCAATTAATTATCGATTATTTTATGATGTTAAAGAAAGTAAAAGCCTTGTGGAGACTAACCATGTCAGCTTTTTCGGTAGTAATCAGCATTGTAATCTGGTTTGTTTTGTAACATTCAGAGCATGGCCAGCTAGCTCATATCAGGGTATGATTGCACCTTTTTATCCTATAATCATTTGCTAAGAGCCGCATATATGAAGTTTCTATTAGACTTTTTCCCACTCATTGTATTTGTTGCAGTGTATTTTTATACCAGTGCAGAACAGCCAATGTACCCGGCGGTACAAGGTCTAATGGTCGCTTCGGTCATTCAGACTGTCGGTTCGCGCCTGCTCACCGGAAAATTTGAAAAACTTCACCTGTGGACATTGGCAATTACACTGGCTTTTGGTACTTTAACGCTGATATTTAGAAACCCTGCTTTTGTCCAGTGGAAGGCCAGCATAGTGGTCTGGTTTATGGCCGCAATATTTTTATTTCGCCAGTATGTATCCAAAAAACTTTTAATCCAGGAAATGATGCAGGCAACTTTAGAAGAGGAAATGGAAGTACCAGAGTCAATATGGCGAAAAATAAATAGCTCCTGGCCAATAGGATATATTATTTTTGGTTTCTTAAACCTCTATGTTGCCTACAACTTTTCAGAAGCATTCTGGGTGAAATTTAAGCTATTTGGTTTGCTTGCACTAACACTGAGTCTGCTGATTTATACCATGTACAAGCTGTTTCCTTACTTCCCTGAAGAAACGCCAGAAAAAGAACAAGATGCTACTGAAAATACTAATAAGGAAGAATAGATGTTATACGCAGTTATTTCACAAGATGTTGCCAATAGCCTTGAGTTAAGAAAAAAAGCTCGTGAAGCACACATTGAAAGGCTACAAGATTTAAAGAAGCAAGGCCGTCTAATCATTGCCGGGCCTCATCCGGCAATTGACAATAGCGATCCTGGAGAAGCAGGTTTTAGCGGTAGCCTGATTGTCGCTGAGTTTAAAAACTTAACAACAGCTGAAGACTGGGCTGCAGCAGATCCTTACCTGGAGGCAGGTGTTTATAAATCGATTAAGGTAAAACCGTTTAATCTGGTATTGCCATAATATTTAAAATATCTCTACACACTATTAATCTGAAAACCACCTAATCAGGTCGAAAATATGAACAATGAAAATCGAATGGAACTGATGACTAATAAGCTACAAGATGCACTTCAACCAGAGCATCTTGAAATTATTGATGACAGCCATCTGCATGCAGGCCATGTTGGGGCTAAGTCTGGTAAAGGACATTTCACGGTAATTATAAAAAGTGCACTATTCAAAAAACTGAGTGTGTTAAAACAACATCAACTTGTTTATCAGGCAATGGGTGAGTTAATGCAAACAGATATTCATGCTCTGGTAATCAAAACCAGTAGTTAACTGAAATCCGGACAAAAAGAGCCTCTTTAGTAACATCCCAACCTAAAAAAAGCGCATCTTAACAGTGCGCTTTTTTTGGTTAGCAATAGAAATCTAAAACTTAGACATTAAAAATGCTCGATAGAGATAATCCCTGTCGTTCAAGCATAAACCTTAACCGTCTTAATGCTTCAACTTGTATCTGACGAACTCTTTCTCGGGTCAATCCTATCTCAAGACCCACATCTTCCAAAGTTGCAGCTTCATAATTAAGCAGACCAAACCGACGTGATAAAACTTCTTTTTGTTTTTCACCTAGCTGGTTTAACCAAAACTCAATGCTTTGTTTTAAATCTTCATCTTGTAATCGATTTGACGGTCCGCACTCACGCTCATCAGCACTGGTATCTAAAAGAGGCTTGTCATTATCAACACCAATTGGACAATCAACCGAT
>CBDUHU010000339.1:0-4826 GCA_965366725.1 uncultured Kangiellaceae bacterium | reverse complement strand
GCGATTAGCGGTGTATGGTTATTATTTCTGGTGTTTTCTTTGAGAGATTTTAATTTACTTGCCAGGTTTCGGCGTGTTCCTCTGATACTTACCAGTGAGCAAGGAGTTAATCGTGAGATTTTTGTAAAGAAAAATTCACAGTTGTTTTATGCTCTCGCGCAGGAAGGCTATTTTTTACCTTCCAGCTGTGGTGGTGGGGGTAGCTGTGGTTTATGTAAGGTGAAGGCAGATGAATCTTCCCCTGTTTCCGACGCCGACAAGTCTTGTTTAAGTTCAGATGAAATTCATCAGGGATATCGGTTAGCGTGTCAATTGTCACTTTCCAGAGGATTACGTGTGGAATTGCCTGCAACGGTAAGCCAGGATGCAATCATTTGCTGTAAGGTGATTTCTAACCAATTTAAAACACCACTGATTAAAGAGTTAGTTCTTGCATTGCCCGATGATCAGATTTTCGAATTTAAGGCCGGTGAATATGTATTGTTGCATTTGCCATTAGGGCGAACTCATCTAGCTGAAATACCGCTGAATGAAGTGAGTGAGAGATATTGGCAGGAGCATAATATAGCTCAATATTCCAGCTTTAGAAGTGAGCCTGTGAGTCGTTCATATTCGATGGCAAACCCGCCCTGTGAAAATCGCCATATTGTACTTAATATCAGGCTTGCATTGCCTGCTGAAAAGGGGGGAGAATCAGGCAAGGGATCTAGTTATCTATTTTCGTTAGCTGCTGGAGAGGAAGTTAGAATTACTGGTAGTTTCGGACATTTTCACTCACTGGAAAACCAAAATGAAATGGTCTTTATTGGTGGAGGAGCCGGTATGGCGCCTTTGAGATCGCATATTTTGCATCAGCTTGAAACACTCAAAACAAATCGAAAAATCAGCTTCTGGTTTGGTGCCAGAAATCAGGAAGATATTTTTTATCAAAAAACATTTAATCGTTTAGCAAAGGAACACTCTAACTTTGAGTGGCATATTGCTCTTTCCCATAAGAATGAAGCTGAGCGGTGGGACGGTTTTTGTGGAATGATTGATCAGGTTGTAAAGGAGAATTATCTGGAATATCAGCAAAGTTTACAAAATATAGATTTCTATATCTGTGGTCCTGAAGCAATGAACAAAGCGGTCATTAAGCAGCTTAAAAATGCAGGTGTTAACTCACAACAACTGCACCTTGATGAATTTGGTTATTAGATATCAGTGTCGAAGAAAAACTATCTCTAATTCAAGCTAACAATAGCCGTTATCTGCTGCCTAATGTGGCGCATGTTTCTGCTATTTTTTGCTTGGCATCGGCAACAAATTGCAGGCTCTTTTCTGGTGACAAATTAGCGCCCAGTTGTAGTTTTACAAAGGCTGGTATCCGGTTCATTCTTGGTGGTTGAATTAATAACTTTTGTCCTAGATAGGTATGGAGTTTCGCTATCAGAACCAGATCAGTAAGGGTTGCCTGGTTGACTTCATTGTATTTCCAATGATCCCTATGTCTGACAACCTCAATAAATTTTGCCGGAAGTCCCCACTTCATTAATATTGCTGATCCTATAGTTGCTGCATAGCGGTCAAATAGAAATAGCATCGCACGTTCATCATCAATAAGTTCTGGGTAAAGTGCAGCTTTATCAATTAACGGAAGACAGCCTATATCCTGCAGTAAACCAGCTAAAACCGCTTCATCCGGGTCAAACTTATGCTTGGATTCCTCTGCTATAACACAGGCAACGGAAGCGGTGTAAGTGCTATTATTCCAAATCTTTTTAAGCCATCCGGAAATCAATTTTCTATTTGGTGAAAATAATGCTCTGACCGCATAAGTCATCGCTATATTGCAGGTGTTTTGTAAACCAAGGCGACTGATAGCCAAATGAACTTTCTGAATATTGACATTGCCCCGATAGATCGGGGAGTTGGCTATCTGCAATAAATACCCACACAAGCCGGGATCTGATTCGACAACTTTGCTCAAACTGGCAATATCTGTTTCGGGATTGGTTGCAGCTTTTTTTATTCTCAGGCTCACTTCGGGTAATGTTGGAAGCCTGAGTTCGCCAGCAGCCAAATCCTTATGTATTTGCAAGAGAAGACTTTTTTTGCTCATTATGAAATCTAAAGTGACTGTCCTTTAATGATATTATTTTAATGTAACTGCTTTAATAATAAAGTATAGAAGTATTTACAAATGAACACCTTGGTAAATGACTGATTGAAACCCAATAGGCGCTTTTAAAAGAATATGAACAAAAAACAGTCATTACTTTACTATTGCACTGGTATCAATCCCCATACCAAGTCGACAGTTTTTACTACGGAACCTGATTAACACACTGCCATTAATACACTTCCAGCGAACCCGACCCTCCAGCAGGTAAGGTTCCAGAATAATCGTCTGGTTAGCAAGGGCTGTTTTACCCTGGTCATATGTGAGTATTAACGTATTGTTTGATATGTGGGTTTTAACCAGAATATTGGCTGATTCTTTCTGCTGAGTCTTAAAAGGTACATCTAGTTGTTGCGCAAATTCCGTTAATTGGCCGAGTTTCTTAAATTCTTGCTCCAGTTTGCCAGCATTTTTAGCAAATTCCTCTAATGTCTTATTAAATAGCTGATGTTCCGGTAATTCAGGTGCTGAATAAATGGCGTAGCCTAACCCGCTGGCAATAATTAGTATAATAAAAGCAGCAACCAGCAGGTTCTTTAACATAAAATTCTCGGTTCATTGTTAAAAATGGAATAGGTATTCGCTAATCATAGGTTAGATTGCCACTATTGCCCATTATTTGGCCATTAAAGATTTCTTTTTGCGATGTTTTCCTGATTAAAATCAGCTACCATAGTGGCGATTTTATAATGACAATACTTATTTTATTAGAGCTGATAGGGAGCGAAGTGTGCCGCTAGTGAAGTCGCTAATTTGTACTAAAGGGTTTGATAATGGTCGCCGTTTTCTGGTGATCAGCTTGAGCTGTTATTTATTATTCATATTGTTAGCGCCTATATTAACAAAGGCTACGATATTGTTAGTGTTGCTTCTATTGCTGGCAACCCCCCTGTTAGCTGCAAGTGGTATTAGAAGAATGCGCGATGCCGGATTTGCTATTGAGTTTGCAGCGGTTTCCGTTACTGCTTATTGGTTTACCGTTTTCGGTATTATTTATCTCGGCAGTGGTGCTGGCTGGTTACTCTTGCTACCTGCCGGGATGGTGATTTTTGCAATGGCTACCATTAGTAATGCGCGAATAAGAAGAAATCGTGACTATATTATGGGATATTCTGGCCCGATAGATCTTGAAATTAAAGCAAGCGCTAATCTATCGCATCACCAGCATGGTTCTCGAATTGAGCCGATTGTCGCGATGGGGCATTCGGAAGAGGGAGGGCAAGCAGATTTGCTAGCTAAGCAACCTGATAACACACGCCTTCAAGATAATATTAAAGATGAAGCGCAGGATGATATTGATGACGGTTGGGAAAGAAAGCTAGGAGATTGGATAATTGCTAATCGACAATTAAGTGTCATTATTGCTTTAGTAATTTCTATTTTGATCATTAGCGTTATTACTTGGTCCGCTTATCAGCAGGAAGCTGAGGATATACCGGAAAGCGCAAAGAGCGATAAGGGGCAGGCTGCAACGACATTAGCTGAGCCGCCAATCAGACTTAATAAGATCGAAATGCCTGATGGATTTTGGGTGATGCTCAATCAATATGACGCGGTGACAATTGGCTGGCAGGGTGATCGCCGAAGTGATGGAGAGTTTTGGTCTGCTGTTACTGCTCTTGGAGATAGTGATTGTGTGGAAGTGCGTTTTAATAGCAGAGAGACTTTTCGAAGTATGAAAGTGACGGTTAAGAATTTCGGTGACTATTATGCTGATTTTTCCCCGGTTGATAGTCAGAAAATTATTCAGGCAATTGCACTGCGTGATCGTTTTAAGCTATGCGGATATGAATTCTCCTTAAAGGGTACTCAAGCTAAATTGATGAATAATAAGAAATACGCCAGTTATTTTGATGAGGATGAATAAACTGTCTGAACTTTAACTCGATAAAAACTTAATAAACGGGTTGTCGCTAAATAGTTTTTGCTTAGCTCTCAGGTTATTGAAAGCTAGTGATTATATGTTTTTTACTGAGTTGAATTATTGCTGTGAGTGTCCTTGAAATAGGGCTCACATTTAAGTTATGTATCACCAAGGGTTGTTTATTTTTGTTAGTAATTCTCTGACTTTCCCCATCTTTATCTTTCTTTTTGGCCCTTTCCAGATATGCTGTAGAGAAGAAAATATTGCTTGAATCTGGAATATTGAAGCTTGGATAGCGTATTTACTTTTAAAATGGAGGTTTCTATGAATAAGAAGGTTAGAGTTGGTCAATTTATCACCTATGGCTTGTTGCTTGGAATTATAGGAGGATTTTTCCTGGATATATATGAGTCTACAATTTTTGGTGATGTCGGTCTTGGCATTGTTTATGGTCCAATGATTGGAATTATATTGGGAACTTTTATCGGCAACTATTTATATAGTCGAAGCAAAAATATTAAATCAGAGTAAGAATACAACCAATCAATCAAGGTAGCAGAGACAAAACATATGAGGCTGCTGATGGTGCTATACCTTATAGATTGTCTACTGTCGGCATTCTGTCGGGAGCTTTACGTAACCGCCATTAGTCTTTTGGGTCATTATTGTCTTTCAGAGAAGTGAGGAAGAAATTATGATTGTAAAAAAATTAAGAGATAAGAATAACTGGTCACAAGAGCAACTTGCGACAATGTGTGGTTTAAGTATTAGAACTATTCAACGAGTTGAAAGTGGTCAGAG
>CBDUHU010000338.1:0-4833 GCA_965366725.1 uncultured Kangiellaceae bacterium | reverse complement strand
ATGATTTATCGAATGGAAAAATTGTTGGTTGGGTACAGGGACGCCTTGAGTTTGGTCCAAGAGCTTTAGGTAATCGCTCGTTACTGGTTGACCCTGCAAATTTAATAGCGTTAAGACGGTTGAGTCAAAGTGTCAAAAAACACGCGGCATTCAGGCCTTATGCTTTATCAATGCAGGCAGAGTTTGCCAATAGAATTCTTGAGTGTGAATTTGATGGACAAAATCTATTGAGGTGGATGCAGTCTGTCTGGCCGGTTAAAGAAAATATGCAAGAAAAACTTCGTGCTGGATTGCATATCGACGGAACTACCCGCCCGCAGCTTTGTTGTTATCAGGATAACCCCAGGTTCTGGAAACTACTTAAATGTTTTGGTGATAGTCGAGGCATACCCGCCTTGCTCAATACCTCATTTAATGAAAGAGGAATGCCGATTGTTGCTACTTCCACCCAAGCACTGGTTACTTTTATGAGAACAGCGATTGATACATTAGTGGTTGATGATACGGTGATCCGCAAGATCTATCGCTGAAGCTGAGTATTGAAAGGAGTGAGCGTCATGCTAAAGAAGATGTCGAATACATTGCAGGGGATATTTTTGTCAGTGTCAGAGATATTCGGCAGTATGTCTAAAAGGCGTAGTCGTAGATTATTGCCTATTCTGCCAATTTTACTGATAATTGCATTATTATTGGGGATTATTTCTTCTTCAGGAGTGTTAGCACCATTTGTTTATCCTCTTTTTTAAGGGCAGAATGATTTAATATCAACAGGGAATGATATGAAAGCAATAACACCACAAAGAGTGCTTGGCTACTTTCGAAAACGACGTGATGATAATCAATCAGCACTTATTTTAAAACAATATAGTGAAATTGAGGCTGATAGTGCCTGGCAGTATTTACAGGCAATCGATTACACATCAGATAAGGCGATTAAGCAAACGTTGTTTAAAAATGTTCTTGAAGAGAGAAATCATGCGGATATTTTTGCTCGACTAAGTGAGCTAATTGCCACTGAAAAAGTCTCTCTTATTGCTAAAAAGCGTAAACAGTTGATTAGTCAGCCTGAAGAGTTAAGTGACTTTCTTGCCTACGTACATTACGGAGAAGCTCACGTTCATCAGAAATTTTTGAATTATGCCAATACTTGTCGTGATGAACGAATATCGAAAGCCTTTCGGAAAATTTCAGATGATGAAGAAGATCATGAAGCTGAAATTTTTTCCCATCTTATTGAAGTGGTTGGTAGTGAAAAGGAAGCCATTAAAAAAGTAAAAAAAGCAAAGTTTAAGCAGTTTTTTGAAGCCTGGACGCGACAGTCAGAAAAAATTGGAAATGTTATTTTTGGCACGCTGCTAAGCATTGTCTTTTGGTTGTTCGGATTAATTGTTAAACGACCATTTAAACAACCCTGACAGGAGTTGATTTGCAAAGTTTTTTAGAAAAAGTTGAAGTTAATGCGCCTGACTTTTCTGAAAGGTTAAGGTCAGAAGGTATTTCTAAAGCAGAAAGTGGCTGTTTTAAGGAAGCGGCAATATTACTCGAAAAAGCCGTTAAAACGGCTCCGTTGGATAATCTCGCCAAGGCGTATCTGGGTTGCTGTTATTATGCTTTAAAAGAGTTCAGTAAAGCGTCAGAAATGATGAATTGTGATACCGAAGTCTATAGTGAACAGGTTCAGGTTGATACTGCATTTTTTAACCAGCTTGAAAGTTATATTCTGGCTCACCAATCGCTTGTCTGGGAACCGGAAGCCAAGGCTACAAAAGGGGGATTTCAAAGTGAAGAGCTATTACATGAAGATAATACTATTATTGGCCAGCTAAAAGATATTCTTAGTCAGATCATCAAAACTGAATTTGAAATTGACCTTAACGATCCTGATGTTCCATTTAAGCTGGTAGGATGGTCTGTGGTGTTAGAGTCTGGTGGTAATCAGAATTTACATATCCATCGTTCTGGTATCTTGAGCGGAGTTATCTATGTTCAAGTCCCCGAATTTCAATCAACCAATGAGGGCGCATTAGTTTTTACTCAACATCTTCCCTGGCTTCCACTTGAAAACAAAATGCAATTGACTGAAAAACAACTTGTCGTACCAGTGACCGGCAAAGTTGTAATATTTCCGTCTCATTTCTGGCACCAGACCTTGCCATTTGAAAGTGGTGAAAACAGAATATCGATTGCTTTTGATTTAACTTTAAAAAATGATTCGATAGAAAGCTATGACATCTGAACAAAACTTCCAATGGTTGGCAAATAAATTACTTGATAAGGGAATGGGAACAGAAAATGTTGCCGATCTATTATATGCGTTAGTTAAAATGAACCGCCCGCTTACTTCTGTCGCGGTAGGCCTTGGTTACTCAACTTTGTACTTATTAAAAGCACTGGCTGAAAACGAGCAAGAACAGCTGTACGATGACTCTGTGGTAAGAGGAGTTGAAAAAGATCCTGCAAGACAGGAAGTTTTACTTGAAGAGTATTTTAATGAGCAACGGGATAATAATATTGCTCCTATGTTATATGGTATCGATAATTTTTCTGAGCAGGGTAATCATCTGGATAATTTAGAAAAGTGCATTGAGCTGTCAGGTTTTAAAAAATTTTTCAAACTCCATCAGGTTAACTATCAGGATTTTAATACTAGTCTAATTGAAACAGAAATTGATTTCGTCTGGTTAGATTGTGGACATCAATTGGATTACCCTGAATTAATTAATTTATTTTGGCCGCTATTAAATCCGGATGGTGGGATGATGGCTATTCATTATACTTACGTGGATATTGAGTATAGTGATCAGGGAAAGCAGGAAAAACTAATGATTGCCGGGGCTGTTGCCAATGCGATAAAAAAGCAACAATTACGATCTGGTATGATGAGTCAGTTTGAATTTATAACATTGCTGGAACCTCACAAATATAGGCAGGGTAGTGTCTCTTTGATTCGTCGGATTGATTCCGCAGAAGTTTGCCGCGATACCCATTTGCAGGATGAGCATCTTTCACTTTATGGAAACAAAGGTGTCGATCTTATTGATCTTAATAATAACTAACTATTCTGATTGCTTTTATTTGTAGCGATTAAAATTGACGTCAATTCAGCATTAAAAGTAATCGGAATATACCTATCTGGTAGGAAAACAATTATTTAGAGATTATTTTTTTTTCTGCAGGGTATTGAATCGCAAAAGAAAAAACTCGATTAGAGATGTTTTGTCGTCACTCACCATAATTGTTCTTTTGCTTTATTATCTCATTTTGTGGTATAAATTAGTCAGTTGTTTATTGTTTTTTGTAAAGTAAACCACCCGCATTAATAAAAAAAATAATATCGTACTTCTAAGTAAAAAGGAATTTGCGCCATCACAAGCATTTCCCGATAGTCATCAGTTATTAGTCGTATTTATATGTTCGCGGTAGTTACTTTTGTTGGTTTTTGCACGCGGGGTGTAAAAAATCAATGAATTTGAAACCATATAGATGCTGTTAAGACGGATTTTAAATTTGACAGGTATCATTATGAAATTGCATCTATTCTCTCGTCTACTATTTATCTTTGTTAGTTTTTTTCTTCTCTTTTCTAACGCCGGTTTGGCGATAGCTGAAGAGGGAGAAGCTCCTGCGTTAGTTACGCCTATTAATGATCAAACTTCGCTGGAAAACAGCACTTTTAGTCTTAGTGTGACAAGCCATTTTTCTGGTGGTGATGAAGGCACACCACTCATATTTAGTGCTTCTGGATTAACTTCCAACCTGAATATAAGTAACGACGGTTTGATTTCCGGATTCGTTCTAACTGCAGATATTGGTGATCATTTAATTACAATAACCGCGACCGATGGAAATAGCTTAACGGCTACCGATAGTTTTACCTTGTCGGTTATTTCAGCTACGACATTGTATGCATTTGACGATAATATTAGTGGAATTGTTGAGGATAGCGTTAGCAATTTGCTTGACGTATTAACCAATGATACGGGTAGTGGGAGTCTGTTGAGTGTATCAACATCAACCAATGGTGGTAGCGTTTCAATTAATGGAAGCCAGATAGAATATACTCCTGCAGCAGACTTTGCCGGAACAGAGAGTTTTACCTATACGATTACTAATGGGGTAGACAATTCGACTGCAACTGTTGCTGTTAACGTGTCAAATATTAATGATACGCCTGTAGTGGCTTTACCCATAGGTGATCGATCTGCAACAGAAGGTAATCAGTTTTCACTTGACCTCAATAGCCATTTTTCCGATGCTGATGAAGATGATGTATTGTCATATACAGCCACTGGTTTACCCGGTTCATTTTTTATCGATGAAGCAGGGTCTTTGCTAGGGTTACCTGCTAATGCAGATATTGGAACCTACACTGTGACGATCACTGCGAGTGATCTGGCAGAATCCTCATTAGTTACTGATACCTTTATCTTAACGGTTATTTCAAATCAGAGTGACCTTGCGCTTGATGATAGTTATCAGGACTTAGTTGAAGACTCGGTTAATAATCAATTGAATATTTTAGCTAATGATCCGGGATTGAACCTGACGATTATTGCTGTATCAACGCCTTCTGAGGGTGGGATTGTTCAAATTAATGGGAATTTAATTGAATATACACCAGCAACTAATTTTGCTGGTATCGAGACTTTTAATTACACGGTACAAAATGGATTAAGCAACACTGACACCGCCACTGTGACACTGGCAGTCATTAATGTTAATGATGCACCCGTTTTTTCCAGCATAAGCACTCAATCAGCGACCGAATCAGTAGCTGTTAGTCTTGATACTGCATCTTTTCATGTGGATTATCTAAATACTTCTTACCAAATA
>CBDUHU010000337.1:0-4844 GCA_965366725.1 uncultured Kangiellaceae bacterium | reverse complement strand
CAATTACTGCCTTTGAGCAAGGTATACGTAATAATTTCACCACCAAATCTGAAGCAGAAGAAATCTTAAAATGAAGACTGTAAGTGAATATGAAAACGAGATAGAAGCAAATATCCGTATGGCAGTTAGTCCTTCAGGTGATTTTGTAAATCTGCGTGAGCGTGAGCAGGCAGCCCGCTATTTGCTGGATCATGCAGATAGTGCATACAGCAGATTAATTGAGTTGGTTAAGGATAAACCGGGGTCTCTCGAAGCCCCTCGCCTGATCGAACTGATCGGTTTGTTTAAACAGGCTGAGAGTATCGAACTGATGCAAGAACTGTTGTTACAGGGTATACCTGATACCAGTCGCGCAGCCGCAAGAGCATTGTCTACAATCGGAACACCGGAAGCGAACCATGCATTGCAAAAAGGGTTGCGAGCAGATGTTATCGAAGTCAGGATAGCGACAATCGATGCAGTGCGCCTTACCGGTAATAAAACATGGTGTACATTGGTTCATCCTGCGCTACAGGACGTGGACGCCAATCTGCGTTATTATGCAGTGAATACGGCTGTAGAGTTGGGCTGTTTGGATGCAAAACAGTTAAATAAAATTGTAAAAGATGATAATAATGAGCATGTTCGGAAATTGGCCTCAAGGTTAATAAAGGATAGTTAAAAAATTTAACAATCTTGCAGAGCCTCGTATAAAAAGAGTACTAGTCGTCATCTGGTGAAGCAATATGTTGAGGAACTGCAACAGCTGGAGTTAAACGGTAATTTCGGAGTTATCTATTTGAAGTTTTAAGGTCGACATTTTTCTATGTCAGGAGAGGCAGTACGCAGAGTCAATCAAGGTTTGGCGGCATCAAGCGAATGATGGAAAAAATAGTTGCACACAAGAAGAGTGAGAAAGCGGTTGGCGATACTAAAAAATCATCGGCCCGGAAATTCACTCTGTCATCAACAAGTCATGAGCATATTCAACAGCTACATTCATCTGTAGGTAACCAGGTTGTCAGGCAATTATGTGAGCAGGGATTAATACAGGCGAAACATAAAATAAGCAAACCTAATGATATATACGAACGTGAAGCGGATGCTGCGGCTGAGAAGGTTGCAAAAGGAATGCCTGTAGTTCAAGTTTCTGGCTTGCCTGAAAATGGTCTGTCTCAATCGCAAGAGTTCCAACCTCAATATAACAAAAATGAAACAATTCAATCTAGTGAGACAAGGCATCATCCCAAAAAGGTGATAAACGAAATACATGAAAGCATTACTCAACAAGAAGAGGAGTCGGAAGAACTAGAAGAAGAACCACCACAGACTCAGGGAAGTGTAAAGATTCAACGAAAATTACCAGAAGCTCAAGAATCCAGTATCAATCTAAATGCAGCGATTAGAGCTATGGCTCAAAGCGGTGAGGGAAACCCTCTAAATCAAGACGTAAAACAAAGAACAGAAAAACTTTTTAATGCTGATTTTTCAAATGTGCGTGTACACAAAGATTACCACGCAAATATGGCAGCCAAAGCAATAAGCGCTCGCGCCTTTACTCAAGGAACAGATATCTATTTATCTAGCAATGAAAGTACCAAAGATATTCGTTTGATGGCTCATGAGCTTACCCATACTATTCAACAAAGTGCCAATAAATGGCCAGCTGGGCGACAGTTCCAATCAAAAGAATCTCATAAAACTGAACTAGAAGAGTCGGCTGTAAATCAGACTCATAGTCAAGATGTTATACATCACCAAGCTTATGAACATATGCAAGCTGATGACTCGTTTAAGCTCAAATTGAATCCGCATGGCGAACAACACTCTTTGTTGTTTCGTTTACAACATGTTATACCGTCAGCAGTTGGCTTAATTCAACGTAGTCCTGATCTGTCCGAATTGCTCGATAGGAGAAAGCAGGCCCTCCAGCAGCAGGAATTACTTTACGATACCGAGCAATATATTGAGGCTAGTATTGGTATAAATCCCGGGATGATTGATTGGCAAAGTGTCATTCCTCGTTTACTAAAAAGGCAACCTTTTGAGGTGGTAACAGCTGTTGATAAATCCAATTTTTATAAGTACCAAATGTTCTTGCTCATGCTACAAGCAGAAGCCACCGTAGTCAATTCACCAGGGGAAGATGTCGAGTCACTTGATTTATTGGAGAAAACATTAATTGGCTACTCACTTGGCCTGGAGCCTGAGAAGTTTACTGAAGACATCACTCGAACGTTCAGTGAAAATTTCCTGGAGCATTGGTTGAAATCTATCGAGAATGTTCGATGTGTGCCTAAAGATTTTGACATAGAGTCGCTAGATACTGAGACCTCAGAGGCAGAGATCGATGACAAGCGAGAAGCGGCCATCAGCAAATTCCTGAACAAATATGCTTGGGATATTATAACTAAATTCATACTAGACCAATGGTTCCTAAGTGACCAACCACCGGAGAAATATCTGGCTGAATTGGACCTGTCCAGCCATCGAAACAGGCTTATAGGACACCTCACCGAGAAATTTATAATAAAGGCGAAAGAAGATCCCATCCTAATGGGTGTGTATCGTGATACAGCCATAGAGCGTACGAGGATGCGCGTTATAAGAAGCATTTACGCTTTAGGTAAGATAGCTGATAACAAATTTAACGAACTTGTCCACAATCTGTATATCACGCCCGTCGATGAACTGACTGACTTTGAGTACTGGGTGGCAAACAATCCAGCCACTTATGCTGACATATACAGTGGCTTTGCACAAATTTCCCACGGAGTTCTGACACAGGCCGCCGCTGAGGGTGAGATCGATGCAGCTTTACTAACATCAGCCAGTGAGTTGATCCACCGATACGAGATTCCTGAAGAAGCGGGAGCGATTCTGGCTATTATACAAGGTTTGGTGGCAAGGTTTGGAGAGTTGAAAACGGTGATAGAAGAGCAAAAGGCGTTGGCTAGAGAGCGCATTGCTGAGGCCCTTGACCTCAATTTTGATGATATAGCTGAGGTGATACGCAGCCACGCTGAATATGCTGCAAACTTTATAGAGAATGATTGGAAGAAAATGCTCAGGGATATAGCACTTGAGCGAGTCCGAGCTAACCGCGATGAACTAAAACGAGTTTATAAGAGCTGGGAAGTGGAGACTCCCAAGGTAGTAGCCCGGTTCAGGATTGCTGCCATGATGTTGGAGGATACTATTAGGGGGTTACGAGAAGGTGAATATCAGTCTGTCGAGTTGCAGAACCAGAGAATAACTATTGATGATGTTGAACAGCTGGAGACGGCAGCACAATTCATGCATGATGAAGCCAATATTCGTGAGGACC
This sequence comes from uncultured Kangiellaceae bacterium, assembly GCA_965366725.1. Lineage (GTDB taxonomy): Bacteria > Pseudomonadota > Gammaproteobacteria > Enterobacterales > Kangiellaceae > Aliikangiella. The sequence goes on along the minus strand of CBDUHU010000337.1, from coordinate 1,537 downwards.
CGGAAAGTTCTTCAGAAAAAAAGGAGCAGGTACTTAAAGCGATAAATGAGTTTGATGAGGTAAGAGATCAAATTCTCGATGGTACATACAGCCCCTTGGACTATTCGGCTGCCGTTTACGAAGAGGCCCGTGAACGACTTGGGATTGCCGAGTTTCCTGAGTTTACTATGGTGCATTCAGTTTTATTCAAGAGGGTAACGGCCAGCGAGAATCCTTTCCTTGCCCATGCCATCGTCCATTGGAAATGGAAAGAGGGATCTGAGCGAATCATCAACCAAGTAGGGATTGCCACGTTGATTGGCATCGTTACTTTGGCAGCATTGCTGGCTACAGCTGGTGCAGCACTTGGTGTTGTTGCGCCGGCTGCTGCGTCCATCATCGGTGCTATTGATATCGCCGTTGCAGTAGTTATGGGCGTCAAGGGTGTGATGGATGCGTATGATGTGTTAGAGATGGCCAAGTTGGATACCGACAACTCGATTCGTAATGTAAGCGTCGAACAAGCCGAAGAAGCACTAAAAAATGCCTGGATTGGTCTCGCTATTACGGTTGTCCTGGTAGGTCTCATGGCTGGTTTTCTCGCTGCGGCGCGTTTCGGGCGGGGCAGTCGTGTTGTGCCCAAAAACCTCACAAAGCTCAGCGCCCTAACCGATTCGGATCCTGTGTTGGCTGCAAGACTTATGAAACAGGTGCGAGATCTCCGTAAGCTGGACGATATGCTCGATTTGGTTGGTGATGCAACCCGCTTGGAAGGTTATCTAAAAAAAGCCTCATCAGTCCGAGATCTAGAGTATGTTTTAATGTTTGGTAAACATGCTGAACTAGCTCCGCTTTTGAGTAAGGTTGATAACATTGGCGTGCTGGCCAAATTCTTTGATAAGACAACAGACATTAAGCTGTTAAATGCAATATATGATAAAGCAGGAGGAGTAACAGATCTTCGGGCACTTCTAAAAGTCTGGGATGAAGCAGATGAAATAATTAGAACGGCATATAAGGGTGATTTAAGAAAAATGGTTGCGTTGTCTCGAGCGAGCGCTGATGAACTTGGGATTATCAGTAATAGGTTTACAAATTTTGAAGCCTCGTCCAAGCGTTTTCCTGGTGTTCAACCTTTAGGTGACTACTTTGTCATAAATGATAGAATTGCATTTATCAACAAAGTAGAGCAGCTTTTTGAAGCTTCTGGCAATCGCCTGCACCCAATTTTGCGTAATCGCATATTTGAACACATAGGCACAGAAGGTGTTGTTCGTTTTCCAACCAGATCAGGAATTCCTGGTTTACATGCAGAAGTTCGGGCAGTAAATAGTCTTTTGAACCAACTACCAGAAGGCTTTGATTTAAGTAAAATTAATGTTTCAACTATTAAGCTTTCCCCGGGTAAGGGTCAGGGGATGGTATTTCCCGCCTGTATAAATTGCGGTAGTATATTAGATAATTTGGTAACTATATTGACGGGTGTTAAATAGATGTTGCGAATAAATATAAATTCGATCACTTACGAAAATGGAAATTATTATTACAGATAAGAACC
>CBDUHU010000336.1:0-4856 GCA_965366725.1 uncultured Kangiellaceae bacterium | reverse complement strand
ATATTGATGACTTATTTTATGTCATTAACTACGACTTGCCAGTGAATGCAAATGATTATGTACACCGTATCGGAAGAACCGCTCGCAAAGGGATTTCACAAGAGAAGATCAGTGAAGAATCGAGCAGACAGAATCTTAAAACAAAAGTACCAGTTGCCCCCTGGAAGAAAGCAAAGGGAAAAAAGGCCAAATCAGAATTTATTCAAGGCCATATTTTTTCTTTAGTCAGTCCTGAGCAAAAAAGACTGATAGAAAAAATTCAAAAGGCGATTGGGAAAGAAATCAAATTGAAAAATTTTCCCGTAGTTAATAAGTCCTGATTCCAGGGAAAGTCTAAACTAATAGCTGTGGCCATTCTATTTAGGCGGTTTCAGCCGTTTCACTTATTCGTTCTAGCCTTGCTTGCTCTTCCTCGAATGCTGCCTTAATTTCAAGTAGTATGTCATCAACATCGGCGGCTTGCTGGCTTTCAATAAACTGCCCGGTTAACTTTGTTTCGGGGTTGATGTTACCATCTTCATAGAGCTTCCAGATTTCTTGCGCATATTGACTTTGATTAAGCTCTGGTGCGTATTGGGCATAATAACTGGTCATATTATTGACATCACGCTCTAACATCGATTTCGCATTATTATTACCAGCAGCGTTAACCGCTTGAGGTAAATCTATAATAACTGGTCCGTATGGATCTAATAACACATTAAATTCAGATAAGTCACCATGGATGATACCGACTGACAACATCCGCATAATCGCATTCATAATAGTCGCGTGGTCTTCTAAAGCCTGTTCGCGGGTTAAGATCACATCGTTCAGGCGCGGAGCGACATAGCCATCACTATCGGTAATTAGCTCCATCAGTAAGACACCATCGAAGCAGCCAAAAGTTTTGGGAACTCTAACTCCGGCGTTAGCTATTTTGATCAGCGCGTCGACTTCTGCACTTTGCCAGGCTTCCTCCTGCTGCTTACGACCAAAGCTGGATTTTTTCTCCATTGCCCGGTTACGGCGGCTATTGCGTCCACGTCGACCTTCCTGATATTGGGCTGCTTTTTTGAAGCTACGTTTAAGCACATCTTTATAAATCTTTGCGCACAGAACATCTGAACCAGAGCGAACAACGTAAACTGTTGCCTCTTTTCCGCTCATTAACTGGCTGATGACTTCATCGACTAGACCATCGTCGATTAGTGGTTGAATTCGTTTTGGAAATTTCATGACGCCTTATACCTTAATCGCCCGGCAAAGGAAACTGTTAATGTCTGATTTGTTGGTAAATCAACAGAATATTATAGAGAAGAGAAATTTTTAGCTGTAATTAACCTTATAGAGCTAATCGCTGGTTAGAAACGCCACTGCTTTAATTGTGCCATATTAGCCACAATAATTTGTTGAATATTAGGGTTAGTATGTGGCACCTGATAATCCAGGTTAAGTAATTGCAGATGGTAAGTGACCAGCGCGCCGCGAGTTTTGATTGTTTTACGCTTATCCGTCATACCGTAGTCCCGGGCAATAATCATTTGCTGGTGTGGGGTTAATCTTTCATCCGGTGCAATGACAATGTCCACCTGAGTTGACCACTTGATATCACCTTCTTCAGATTGACTGGCACTGCCTTCCAGATCAAAAACTTGCACAATTCGTGATAAAACAAAGTCCCTATAATCCTTCTGTTCCTCACAAAATGCTCTGATATGCCAGCGGTGTCCATTAAAAACGATGGTGTGAGGAGAAATAATCCGTTCTTTGGGCTTATCCGAGCTCATTGATAAATACCGAATATCAACCCTTTTTCTTTCTCTGGCTGCCTGAATGATTGGGCGGATCAGAGCGGGATCGATCTGACGGACTGGTGGAATGAGTATTTGAGTATTGGCTGATAATAAATCAACCTGTTCAAATTGTGCCGAAAGCATCTGGCGACTACTCAATAGATGCAGGTACTCATCGATTTCGCCACGAATGAGCTTTGGAGAAAATTGCTGCGTGGGACAGTAACCTTTTATATTTTTGTTATATTGAAGATTGTTTGGCGCGATCTTGCTAATATAATGATTAATATCCTTACTAGCCTGCTGTCGCCCTATTCCAAAGGCCTGCATCAGTGTTCTTGTGGTTAAGCGACCCTCCCATAAGGCGATGATTTCAATTAAGCGATAACGCAGCATTAAATCCCACCGATAGGGTAACTGTTCGAGATTTTCACTGTTCATTCGAGTTCTCTTTATATTCATTAACCGATATGCCTGAAAAAGCGACACATCTATATAACTAGCATAGACGAGTTAGCAAATGCTACTTAAAATAGCCATATCAAGTAACAATTACGCCACAGACTAATAGATGTTACTTGCCTACTAGTATAAGTAGGTGTAGTATAAGTAGCTATTGATAGGTCGATGGACTTAAATAAATTAGCGGAACATTACTGAAGCCAATGTTTCTGTTTAGCAATCACCAGGGCAATATATTGAAGCTTCAAGATTGACTGGTAAGTATTAACAACGTGGAGAAGTAGGATGGACGATAATCGTAAACAAGCACTGACAGCTGCACTTAGTCAGATTGAACGACAATTTGGTAAAGGGTCGGTGATGCGTCTGGGAGAGTCTCAAGCGCAGAAAGTAGATACCATTTCTACCGGTTCACTAGGGCTGGATATCGCGTTGGGGATTGGTGGTTTACCTAAAGGACGTGTGATTGAAATTTATGGTCCTGAATCTTCAGGTAAAACAACATTGACACTACAAGCGATTGCGGAATGTCAAAAAGATGGTGGAACTGCGGCATTTGTTGATGCTGAACATGCACTTGATCCCGTTTATGCAGAAGCACTAGGGGTTAACCTGGATGATTTACTGGTATCACAGCCAGATACAGGTGAACAGGCACTTGAAATTTGCGATATGTTGGTACGTTCCGGTGCTGTTGATCTGGTTGTAGTGGATTCTGTTGCGGCATTAACGCCAAAAGCTGAAATTGAAGGCGATATGGGAGACTCTCATATGGGACTTCAAGCCAGGCTAATGTCGCAGGCCTTACGTAAATTAACCGCAAATATTAAGCGGACTAACTGTACCGTTATCTTTATCAATCAATTGCGTATGAAAATTGGCGTGATGTTTGGTAACCCGGAAACAACTACCGGCGGTAATGCATTGAAGTTTTATGCTTCTGTAAGGTTAGATATTCGACGTATTGGCGCGGTGAAGCAGGGCGATGAAATAGTTGGTAATGAAACCAGAGTTAAGGTTGTTAAAAATAAAGTTGCTCCGCCGTTTAAACAAACTGAATTCCAGATCCTCTATGGTAAAGGTACTTCAAGAATGGGTGAGGTTATTGACCTGGGTGTGAAACAGGGATTAATTAATAAGGCTGGTGCCTGGTATAGTTATAATGGTGATCGAATTGGTCAAGGTAAAGCGAAAGTTAGCGACTTTTTAGCAGAGAATCCGGAGATTTCTGGAGAAATTGAAGCTAAAATCCGCGAGCAATTATTGCCACAGCCAAAAGCCGCCGTTGAGGAAGAAAAGGAAAAGTAGTATTAATAGATTATTGATGGAAATATGATATTTTGAGTGCTGCTGTTTAGTGGCACTTTTTGTCTGGTGTATAATCTCTTCAAACATTCCAGGTAAACTTTAGATTCGGTATCCCGCGCAATTCAATACTGTCAGATATCGACAAGAGCGATCGCTGGCACACCAGGCTTACCTTCTAACTGATCATTCACTTGATTGCGTGCTTCAGTGGCTAACATCGCTTGCATGCGAGGTTTTTATTTCAATAGCCAACCAAAACAAAGTTCATTGCGTTTTCAAAACAGTTTGATAATCACAAATGCCTACTCTCCTTCAACCATAAGATCAAAAAACTTTAAAATTAAAGTGTTGAATTATCCACGAAACTTATACAATACTGGACTAAACGACATTCTTACCAACTGCAATAAGAAATTTAAGCTATACACTTTCGGATAATTCAACAAAATCAATCGCTTAGGGATTTAAATTCATGAGACAGATCATTCTAGATACAGAAACAACCGGTCTGGAACCAACCAGAGGCCACCGGATTATCGAGATCGGTTGTGTTGAAATGGTTAATCGACGCCTGACGGGCAATCATTTTCATGTGTATATTAACCCCCGTAGAGAAGTTGATGACGGCGCGATTGAAGTTCACGGCATCACCAATGAATACCTCGCAGATAAACCATTTTTTGAAGATATAGCGAAGGATTTTATCGAATATGTCAAAGGAGCCGAACTCGTTATTCATAATGCGCCTTTTGATATCGGATTTCTAAACCACGAACTCAACTTGCTGAATAATACAATTGGAACAATGGATGATTATTGTGGTGTACTGGATACTCTGGTTTTAGCGAGACAAATGCACCCAGGTCAGAGAAATAGTCTGGACGCCTTATGTAAGAGATATTTTATCGATAACTCTCAGCGGGATCTTCATGGTGCTTTACTGGATTCTGAAATTCTGGCTGAAGTCTATCTGGCAATGACCGGTGGTCAAACAGACTTAACCCTGACCCAAAAGCAAGACCATCGAGTGGTCAATCGCGATGATGGCGGTGTTAGAAGACTCTCCACCAAACGTCAACCATTTAAAATACTGACTGCGACACAGGAAGAACTTGACGAGCATGCAGCTTATCTTGAAAAAATGAAGGAAACCTGTGGTGATAAACTGGTCTGGCATTAGTGATTATTTTGTCTGATTAGTAAAATGAAGTGTTGTAATTATCATCCTAAAATACAAGCCAGTTGGCAATGCAGTGGTTGCGAGACTCTATTTTGTTCAACATGTGCTTGTGTGTCTAAGGAGGAAAATTT
>CBDUHU010000335.1:0-4860 GCA_965366725.1 uncultured Kangiellaceae bacterium | reverse complement strand
ATTTCTCCCACTCGACTCGATTAATCGAATCACTTAACTCACCCAATATGTATAGCTTTTATCTTGTAAGCAACAATAGTCACACAAAATTCCCATGCTGCGATACTAATTATTGTTCAATAACCTACTAAGTTAATCATAAACAAAAAACCCCTACCGTTGGCAGAGGTTTTGAGAGAGCATCGATCAAGTCGGTAAAACTAGGCGTGTTTACCGCCATCCCATCCGCCTTGTGTCAGTACTCGTTTGCCCATAGCTGTTGGCGACTCCTCCAACTCTGTTGCCATCGAGTCATTCCAACGATTAAGAAAACCATATAAACAGACTGCCCCCAAAATTTCAACGATTTGGTTTTCAGTCCAGTGCTTTTTCATACGTTCCATCAATTCTTCGGTAACCCCATTAGGCACTGAACCGGCAGCAAGCGCATAATCAAGCGCAACTCTTTCCGCTTCTGTATATAACTCACTGGTTTGATACTCCCAGATTGCATCAAGCTTTTGTTGTGATACTCCGTGAATATTGGCTGCAATTAAAGAGTGCGCTTCACAGTACTGACAACCAGCTGCACGGCTGGCAAAATGAGCAATGAGTCTCATAAAACCAAGGTCGACTTCTCCATCTTTAGACATTACTGCCTTGGTTAATACACCAAAACCCTTAACCATTTCCGGTTTACGTTGCATTGTTAACAGGCTGTTAGGCACAAAGCCTAGTATTTCCTCAAAAATTGCAAAGTCTTCAGCAAGCTCTGGAGAAGTTGATTTATCAAGTGGTTGCATGTGGGCCATAATTCTATCCTTTGGTTTATCATTATTTAATTGGGATGAATTATATTGCATATGCAATATAATTGCTAATTTAACGAGCCAGATATCCAAACAAAATTCTACAGGGTTAACTGAAATTATAAAAATTCAAAAAAAGTTGAAATTTGGCACTCCGTAGGGTTGAGTGCTAATAAATCGTCCCCATATAACGCTTCAACAAAGATCCACAATTTATTTTGATTAATTCATTAGGAGAACAATCAATGAGCATTCGTCCTTTACACGACCGCGTTTTAGTTAGACGTTTGGAAGATGAAACAACAACTGCAGGCGGCATTGTCATTCCTGATAACGCTAAAGAAAAGCCTAGCCGTGGTGAAGTATTGGCTGTTGGTAATGGTAAGCACCTTGATAATGGTGATGTTCGTCCATTAGACGTAAAAGCCGGTGACAAAGTTCTTTTTGGAAAATACTCTGGAAACGAAGTAAAAGTTGAAGGTGAAGAACTATTAGTGATGCGTGAAGATGACATCATGGGAATCATTGAGTAAGTAGATACTCACAAACTTATTATAGAATTTTTTAGAGGAAAGAATAATGGCTAAAGATGTAAGATTTGGCGACGACGCTCGCTCACAAATGGTTGCTGGGGTAAACATTCTGGCAAATGCAGTTAAAGTAACATTAGGACCTAAAGGCCGTAATGTTGTATTAGATAAGTCTTTTGGTGCACCTACAGTCACTAAAGACGGTGTTTCAGTTGCCAAAGAAATCGAATTAGAAAATAAATTTGAAAACATGGGCGCACAAATGGTTAAAGAAGTTGCCTCGCAAACTTCTGATGTTGCCGGTGACGGAACAACAACAGCTACCGTTCTAGCTCAATCTATCTTAAATGAAGGCTTAAAATCAGTTGCTGCCGGAATGAACCCAATGGATCTTAAGCGCGGTATTGATCAGGCAGTAAAAGCAATCACATCAGAATTAAAAACAATCTCTGTTCCTTGTGAAGATAGCAAAGCAATCGCACAGGTTGGAACGATTTCAGCTAACTCTGACACTGATATCGGTGAAATCATTGCAACAGCAATGGATAAAGTTGGTAAAGAAGGTGTTATCACTGTTGAAGAAGGTTCTGGTCTTGAAAATGAACTGGACGTTGTTGAAGGTATGCAGTTTGACCGTGGTTACCTATCTCCTTACTTCATCAACAATCAGGACAGCATGTCAGTTGAACTAGAAGCACCTTTCATTCTGGTTGTAGATAAGAAGATCTCAAACATCCGTGACCTTCTTCCGGTATTAGAAGCGGTTGCAAAAGCAAGCAAGCCATTATTGATTATTTCTGAAGATGTTGAAGGTGAAGCACTTGCTACATTAGTTGTTAACAACATGCGTGGTATTGTAAAAGTTGCAGCGGTTAAAGCACCTGGTTTCGGTGATCGTCGTAAAGCAATGTTAGAAGATATTGCAATATTAACTGGCGCAACAGTTATTTCTGAAGAAGTTGGCTTAAACCTTGAAGGTGCTACTCTGGATGATCTGGGTACAGCTAAGAAGGTTTCAATCACTAAAGAAAACACAACTATCATCGATGGTGCAGGTGAAGGCGCTAATATCGAAGCACGTGTAGAGCAGATTCGTCGTCAAATCGAAGAAACTTCTTCTGATTACGATCGTGAAAAACTTCAAGAGCGTGTTGCTAAATTAGCTGGCGGTGTTGCAGTCATTAAAGTTGGTGCTGCTACTGAAGTTGAAATGAAAGAGAAAAAAGCTCGTGTTGAAGATGCACTTCATGCAACTCGTGCAGCAGTAGAAGAAGGCGTTGTACCTGGTGGTGGTGTTGCACTAGTTCGTGCAGCGGCTAAAATTGATGAGTTAAAAGGTGCTAATGACGACCAGACTGCTGGTATTCATATTCTTTTACGCGCAATTAACGCACCGTTACGTCAGATTGTTAACAATGCAGGCGACGAAGCTTCTGTAGTTCTTAACAACGTTGCCAAAGGTGAAGGTAACTACGGTTACAATGCAGCAAATGGCGACTATGGCGACATGATTGAAATGGGTATTCTTGACCCAACTAAAGTAACTCGTAGCGCACTTCAACATGCTGCTTCAGTTTCTGGCCTGATGATCACAACCGAAGCAATGGTTGCTGATTTACCAAAAGAAGAAGCTGCCGGTGCTCCTGATATGGGTGGTATGGGCGGAATGGGTGGTATGGGCGGAATGCCTGGCATGATGTAAATTTTTTACAACATCCCACTTAATACTAAGAAAGCCTGAATAGTGATATTCGGGCTTTTTTATTCGATGTCACTAATATGCCCCCCTTGTAGCAGAGTAGCTAAGAGGAGTAAAACCATCGTGACGATAGAACTCTATATCCTTTTTACTGTTAACATATTGAGAGATAAAATCCACATCACGATTCTCAATAGCCATGATTAAATCGTTCTGTTCTGATTTATATGAGCAACCAATCAGCAAAAAGATAAAAAAATAGAGAAGTGTCTAAATCCCTTTTTGGAGTGTCTATCAAGTACAGGAATATTCAAAATAAAAACCTCACTACTCCACTTAATAGCTAACTATACAATTCCTTTCATCCCCAATCATTTCTACATTGGAAGAGTATTCTTCTTAAAGTTCAATCTCGTAATCCCAACAATACCAAGTAACCCAACTAATAAACTTGAACCTAAACCTATATCAAAAGTTGCTAAACTAAGCCCTAAATAGAAAGAAATCCCAGCTAGAGCACCGACAGAGAGACAAACACTTTTTCCTTTTACTTGATATCGTGATGAAAACGCTAAATATGAAAAAGAAGCAACTATAATTCCTAAAGCCATCCATAGAACTAATGAAACAATAGCACCATGCGGTTCAGGATCCTTATTGATCAGATACAAAATCGATATACAGCCTGTAAATGCAAAACCAACGATAAACAGTAAAAATCTCATTTTTGGCTCTCTTTTACGGATTAAAATCGGTAATCCAGGTAGGCAAACTTCCACCTTGAGGAATCCATAATGGCGTCGCTAATGGCACAGAATCAAGGGCTGTTCCTATTGCAAAAGGTAATGACCTATCTGCCCCTTTTATTCCAGCTCGTTCCAATGCGTTACTTGTTCTTATTGTACAGTATCTTCTGTCAGCCCCAAGCTTCCAAACTTACCATTGAGGTAATCTAATACTTGTGCATCCTGTAACGCATTCGTTTCTATTCTATAGAGCAAGTTATCTCTCGCTGTCATTTGCTCTCTTAAATATGTCGTCGTCGAAGAGCCAAGTAGAGTACCAGTTCCAAAGCTGTATATACCATTATCTTCAACAGAGCTAGCATATATTATTTTTTGTTCTCTGAAAGCCTGGTAAAAATGAGAAAAAGGACAGTTAACACATCGAACAACTACCGAATTACCAAATCAACGGTACGGCCACCCTCTTCATTTCGAATAGAATTGATATAAATATTCCGTTGTTTTCCAGATTTTATAATAGCAGGATGATTTCTCATATCTAACATAAAGTCAGATGCAACCGATGAAACAGAGCGAGAACTTTCGGGAAGTTTTCTCAACTTAAGGCCACACTGATTGTCTTTGCATTCAATCTCACTCATATCTACATTGGATGAGTATTTTTCTTCAAGAATTAACTCATAAGCGCGATTAAACATATCGTCCTGCCATGTCTGATCGTAAGCCGGATCATATTCACCCTTATCATACTCTTCTTTCCATTTTAAGCTATCTGTGGCTCCCATAGCCTTAAGTAAATCAGACTCTGAAATAGCTAAATTAGTCGGCTTATTTTCTTCTAATAATTCTTCAGCTTTAGGATCTTCAGCTGTTATAACAGAATTCTCATCAGCACTCTCTTTCGTAACAGGATTCGAAGTAATTGATTGATCTTTAGAAACTACATTCGTTTCTTTTGTCTTTTCATTACCCGCTACAACAACTGATTTATCATCAGCAGAGTAAAAGTAGAACAGCAATAAAGAAGCTACCAGCAGAACTACAACAATGAGAATATTCTTCATAATGGTGCAACCACGTTTAATTCAATGATTTCA
>CBDUHU010000334.1:0-4870 GCA_965366725.1 uncultured Kangiellaceae bacterium | reverse complement strand
CATAATTATTAGTTATCACTACTTTACCCCAAGCCCTCCCCTTACATCAGCCCGACAAATCTGCTCCTGCAGCGCTTTATCATTCACATGCGTATAAATTTCTGTCGTAGAAATACTATGATGACCCAGCAATCTTTGTACAAACCGAATATCCACTCCAGCTTCAAGCAATTGGCAGGCAGCAGAGTGCCGATACATATGCGGTGTTATTGTTCTTGTAATTCCCGCTCTCTCTGCAATTTGCCGTACTAACTTTCTGGCAAACTGAGTAGATGCCTCCAGCCCTCGGCTGTTGACCAGTAAAAATTCATGAGAGGCGCCACTAATCTTTCTTAATTGTGAATAACTGTAGACCAGATCAAACAAATCCTGATTGGGTAGATACACATACCGCTCACGTTGCCCTTTTCCCAGAATTCGAATCTTTTTCTCATTCCAGAAAATATGCTCGATTTGAATTGAAACTATCTCACCAACTCGTAACCCAGTCGCTATCAGCAACTCAATGATTAGCAATGTAGTCAGTTTGTTTAACGCTCTTTTAGAATCAATCTGTCGTCTAATATTAACGAGTTTAAAACTCTGATTAGGTCTTAAGCCGATATCCTTTTTCGCCCTTTGTAGCATAGTGACCAATTCATCCTTTGGAATATTTCTTGGAAGGCGGCGTGGAAGTCTTAGCTTTAAGTCCATTTTATGAAACGGATTAACTTCTATATACTCCTCTAACTCCATCCACCGAAACATTGCCTTAATACAGGCAATTCTTCGCTTTATGGTCGCTTTACTTAATTTTTGATGATTAAGGTGGACGATATAGGCTTTGAATAGATTACGATCAATCAGCGTGACATCCAGCTGATTATTACAATACTCCCTCAGGCTGCTAAGGTCTTTGCTATAAGCTCTAAGTGTGTTGTCAGAGAGGTTCTTACCAACCTCGCAGAGGGAAAGAAACTGAATACAAGCTTCATTTAGCGTCATAGTTTTCCAATTGAATAAATTAAAAGCGATAAAATGTACAGGATTATCACTATTTATTCAGTAAAATCAGCTAATTAGAAACCACTACTGCTCAGTAATCTGTTTTATTGAGTCAAATCTATATCAAGATTAGGGTTCGATAACTGGTGTAACTTCTGACAAACCAAGCCCATCAGCACCCCGACCAGCAGGGAAAACTGCAACCTGTCGCATCGCTTTGACATCAATAACCGCAACTTGGCCCGCCGAAGGAATGGCAACAAAGAGTCTACGTCCGTCAGGATGAAATATCAGGGTGATCGGTTTATTTGGGCCGGACTTAACCTGAAGAGCCACCGAACCAACCAGTTTTCGACTCGCAACATCAAACACTGAGATCTGTCCACTGCCGTAGTCACTGGTCGCAGCCAACTTCCCATCAGCACTAATGGTTAATCTGATAGGTACATTGCCAGTCTGAATTTCAGCTTTTTTATCCAGAGTATCAGTATCAAAAACATAAATATTGTCGCTGCCACGGTTTGCTACCCAAAGCTCCTGACCATCTGGAGTTAACCATAAGCCCTCTGGCTCAATAGCCATAGTAAGTTGTTTAACGACCTTCTTTGCCGATAAATCAATAACGCTGACCGTTTCATTCCCCAGATTAGCCACATAGACACGGTTTTTGTCTTCCGCTAAAGCTAACATATGTGAGCCCTGTTGAAATGTGGGTATCGCTTCTACTAATTTACCGGCAATAGAATCAACCTTAATCAGGTTTGCTGATCCTTCAGTGGTTACCAGTAAGTGGCGGTTATCCGCCATATAGCTTATCCCGTGCGGTCTGGTATGCTTACCTAACTCAATACGTTTAAGTCTTTTTAGCTTTGTAACATCAAAAATATCAATACTGCGTCCACCAGTCCGATTACCATAAGCGACAACCGCAGCATATTTTCCATCAGAAGTCAGCGCAACCTCGTGTGGACCGTCACCGGTCTTCAAGCGGGCGAGTTCCTGATAAGAGTCGCTGTCAAAGAAACTCACCGTATTTTCCACCTTATTGCCAACAACTAAAACACCGGCCTGAAGTGGAAGTGATAACAAACTTATTAAGGTAAAAAATACTAGAGGTTTCATCGCAACATCCTGATAAATTGATTAGAGGTTAATTGCTGGCAAAATTTTATAAAAAATACAAGTTATTGAATCGTATGCACCGGCCTGGATCGCAACACTTTTGTTGTCACTTTCTCTCCATCAAAAGTGAGCTTGTAGATTCGGTCAAACTCCAACTCAGGTATATTGCCTTTAGCATTACCACCGAGCAAAGCAGTCAATTGCGGAGTTGTATTACTATGGCCGACAATCAACATATTTGTTTCAAGTGCTTTCAGTTGTTCAGAAAATTCAGTCAGTTTACCTGGATCATAGTATTTGATAGCTAGTCCAAGAATATCCGCTGATGGCTGGGCAGTTTGCATGGTTCTTTTATATTTAGTTGAATAGATAGCTTCAATATTTTTAGTTTTAAGAAATTGGCCAATATTAATTGCTCTCTGCTTACCCAACTCAGTTAATGAAGGGTCTCGGGTTCCATCTTTTTCTTTTTCAGCATGCCGGATCAAAAAGATTTCGTTTGCGAACAGATAATTCGGTGCAAAACAAAGCACTCCTATCGCAATAAGCAATATTCTAGCCTGAATCATAGACCTCATAGACACTCCTGATATGTGGACTCTAATAGAGAGACTCAATGATTCTAACCCTAAATTACCCTGAAGACTTTACTTAATTGTAAGGATTTTTATAAGAATCATTTAATGCTTGAGGGAGTTAATAAGACTAACTAATTGTTGAATTCGAGAATTACTTAATTGGCGATAGTCAAAATATGGCGAGACAATTAGTCGTTTTTCACGATTAATAGCGAAATAAGAATCAATCCAATCAACTGAAATACCAAGTTCCAGTTGGCTAAAATAGGTTTTACCGCTGATGATAATCACTTTTTCCGGATCATCAAAAAAAACAGGTCTGGAGAATAATAGTAACTGGCTACCAGAGTCAGTTAACAGTTGTTTATCCCTTAATTGCTGCCAGCTAATTTCACCCTGCGGATCAAGCTCAAAAGCCAGTTTGGCAAAACAATTAAAAATCTTTTTCCAGTGGTTACCAGTTAATTTACCAACCTGTAACAACTCTCCGCCTATCACAGGACGTACACTGTCCAGAGATTTAAATTGCTCAAGAGGCGGCCTATTAGCAATACATACCACAAGGCTAGCGCTTAACTTTCCAATCCCAACAGACTGCATAATAAGCGCTTTTAGTTTTACCAACCAACCTTGTAAGGCATCATTTAGTTACCAGGCTTAAACATTGCCGCATCTATAATCGACCACAAATGAATGATCCAACCAAGCAAGAAGAACCATAAAACTCCAGCCAGTACAAACTGGATAATCGCTTTTAACAATCGACCTTGAATTAACTGGCCTAAACCTGGAATAAAAAAACTACACAATGCAGCGATAACGTTACCTGCAGAACCTTGACCAGCCATTGAACTCTCCTATAGTGCTTACTTCCATCTATCTTTACTCAAATAGACAGCTAAAAATTAAATTACCTGATATCTAACTGACGTTTCTATCCACCGCTTTATTCACGATAAAATCAACAAATTGATAATTGTACGGATTTTTTTCATCTTTCTGATGAGACACTCGGCTTATTTCAGTCAGTTCAAGTTGTTGATATTCAGGAAAACAGGTGTCACCTTCAACCTCAAGGTCTATCAGGGTGATATAAAGCTTATCTGCCTCAGTCAAAACTTCTGAGTAAAGGTGACCACCACCAATAACCATAACTTCATCCACACTAACTAGTAATTGAAGTGCTTGCGAAAACGAACTAACTACCTCACATCCTTCAATCGTTAAATCTGGATTACGACTCAACACAATATTTCTTCTTCCAGGCAGCGGCCGACCAATTGAGTCATAGGTTCTACGTCCCATAATAATTGGTTTGCCCAGAGTGACTGCCTTAAAATGCTTCAAGTCCGCCGGAAGATGCCAAGGCATATCATTACCTTTGCCAATCACACGATTGTTTGCCATCGCTACAACCAGTGAAATAAGAGGTTTATTCATGTTACGTATATTCCTTAAAAAGCAATAACGGGCAATTTAAACTGCAACCGGGGCTTTAATATGGGGATGAGATTCATAACCAACAATTTCAAAATCCTCATATTGATAACTGAAGATATCGGCTGGTTTACGCTTTATCTTAAGTTGCGGCAATGGAAGTGGTTCTCTTTGCAGCTGAGTTTTCGCCTGTTCAAAATGGTTTGAATATAAATGAACATCACCACCACTCCAGATAAACTCTCCTACTTCAAGATCACACTGTTGAGCCATCATATGGGTTAACATTGCATAAGATGCAATGTTAAAAGGAACACCTAAGAAAATATCGCAACTACGTTGATAAAGCTGGCAAGATAGCTTTCCATCAGCGACATAAAACTGAAACAATGAATGACAAGGTGGTAAAGCCATTTCATCAGCAACACCTGGATTATAAGCAACAACCAACATCCGACGACTATCAGGATTAGTCTTAATTGACTCGATAACGTTAGAAATTTGATCGACAGTTGTTCCATCTGGTTTTTTCCAGCGACGCCATTGCTCGCCATAAACAGGACCCAGATCGCCATTTTCATCTGCCCACTCATCCCAAATTTTGACACCGTTCTCCTGGAGATATTTGATATTTGTATCTCCATTTAAAAACCATAATAACTCAATCATAATTGAGCGAATATGCAGCTTTTTTGTGGTAACTAGTGGAAAGCCCTGTTGTAGATCAAATCGCATCTGATGACCAAATA
>CBDUHU010000333.1:0-4872 GCA_965366725.1 uncultured Kangiellaceae bacterium | reverse complement strand
CTTTTGCTGCACCACCGTAAGTTGCTGATAGAACTGTACACATGGCAGCTGTCAGAGTTGTTTTACCATGATCGACGTGACCGATAGTACCGACGTTGACATGGGGTTTAGTTCGTTCAAATTTTTCCTTAGACATAAATGCCTCCAAAAGAGTTTAAGCAAATTACAAGTTATTAAGCAGCTTCACAAGGACACAACGCCCAAACATAGCTAAACCCGGAACAAGTATAAATTGATCCGGGAAAAATGGTGCCGATAACCAGATTCGAACTGGTGACCTCTCCCTTACCAAGGGAGTGCTCTACCGACTGAGCCATATCGGCGATTTGTTCGATCTGGAGCGGGTAGCGGGAATCGAACCCGCATCATCAGCTTGGAAGGCTGAGGTTCTACCATTGTACCATACCCGCTGCGTTCAACCTGTGTGATATAGACAACACAAGTGTTTACGACAAAACAAAAACTACCCAATTCAAAGTAGTCGTAAATATGGTGGAGGGAGGTGGATTTGAACCACCGAAGCTCGCGCGTCAGATTTACAGTCTGATCCCTTTGACCACTCGGGAACCCCTCCAAAATTTTTAGTCGCTTCTTACAGCGCCTGGAGTATTAACTTTGAGTAACTCAATTAAGCAATCAAATATTAAATACTCTAGTCTGTCTCTAACCAGAAAACTTAGCCCATATAGTCATGAGTTTTCTAGATAAGACAATGGGGTGTCCAACAATGAACACCCCATTAATAAATACTGGTGCCGGTTCCCGGAATCGAACTGGGTACCTACTGATTACAAGTCAGTTGCTCTACCAAGTGAGCTAAACCGGCTAAATCGAGCTTAAATTAAGATAAAAGCCAGACCCTTTTTGAGTCTCTCGTCTCAAGCAGGACGCGAATTCTAAATAGTTATTAAAATGCCGTCAATGACTTTTTGTCTTTTTTTCACTTTTTTTTACCTTAACCAGATAACTCATTGAAAATAAAGAAGTCCTCAATCGACAAAGATTTCTTTTTTAACTCACTCTTTACATTGTTTTACAAAACTAAAACATCCACTACAAGGTCTCAGCATCTACCCCGCTAACGCTTAGCGTTCTATATATTAAGAGGATCTAAAATGTTCAAATTATTCCAGTTAATTGCCGTCCTGATATCATTGCCAACTATTGTAGCATGTAATTCGGGCTCCGATGATAGTGAAGATAATTCCTATGCATACTTCAAGTTTTATAACGCTTCACCAAATGCCAATGTTCACCAGATATTTTTAGAAAAAATTGATGACGAAGACGATGAAGGTGAAGTCAGCTATGGTCTGGTTGATTATGCCGATGCTTCAGCCAGCTACTGGCTCGAAAATGACTCCTATTATTTAACAATAAAACGTAACGAGTTTGACCAGAATAATGAACAAATCGAAGTCATTTCCAGCGAAATAACTCTCAACCAGGACCTTATGTCACTTTATATTATGACCGGGGATGCTGCTGAACCGGAATTAACAGAGTTCAGCTATGACACCTCAAGTCTTGACACTCTTAAGGAGGAAGACGATGAAAATGGTACCGACCGGTTTGAACTGTATCTGACAAATCTATCGACAACATATGGCACTCTTGATGTTTACTTTTCGAGTGACCAGGAAACATTTGAGCAAGCTCAGGCTCTAACAACACTTGACTATAAAACACTATCGGAACAACACATATTGGCGCAGGACATCTATAAAATCTATTTAACTCTTCCCGGCTCTAGCGAAGTTATATTTGAATCTACCCCAATTGAAGTATCTTTTTCAGACACTTTTATATTCTCAATACGTGATGATATTAGTGCCAGTGGTCTTGCCATTGACAAAATATTCAGCTCTTCAGCAGTGTTTTCTTACATACAACAAGATAGCCAGGCCAATATTCAATTTTACCAGAGTGATGATAAGTATACCGGTACAGATATATACCTGGATAGCAATCCAACTCCAATCATTGAATCTCTTCCAGCAGATAGTCTTTCATTGAATCAACAAATAACCAGTCAGACCTATACCATAACTACGCAAGATTCCTCGCAACAACAAGCAGTGATTATTGGCAACCTGCTAGTCAACCTGGATGTCGGCGAAAGTAAAATTCTCCTGTTTTATACAGATTCTGAACAACTAGCGCAAAGCTTAATATTTGAACAACAGACTCGTTTACTCGCATTTGACAATCAGGTAAGAGTCGTCAATATTGGTCAAAAGGACATGGATATTGATATTTATTTTGTTGCCGCAGGTGAAACATTGGGAAATACAGAGCGCTTTATAAAATCAATTGACTATGCAGAGCACCGAACAACCACAGTATTAACTCAAGAATACCAATTGTTTGTAACGACAACTGATGATAACGGTAATTTACGATCACTTTATGAGTCAGAACCTGTTGAGCTTGCCGCCAATGTGAACTATCTATTGGTAATAGAACCATCAGAACATAGTTTCAGCGGCTTTGTCCTAAACATCATAGAAGAATAAATAAGACTTGCAACACTATGCAACCTGAATTCGGGATAAGAATAACCTGGGTTCAGGTTATGCAATGCCATTAGTTCTGTAACTAACTGCATCAAAATTAGTCGACTTTAACCGTTTAAGCGGCTACTCATTGGGTTGAGATTGGTATAACCTGATCAAACCGTGCAAAACGATTAGCGGATGGTATTCAATGAAATCAACATAGCTAGCCAGGAGTTCTCGCCAATAATGTCCTCCGCCACCGGTAATTACCCAATGTTGGATCTGATTACTAGAATTGGACTCTTTAACAACAGAAATCAGATAAGCTTTAATTGCCGCGTCGATGGCAAAATTAACGCAGTCACTGGTTGACTCTCCCAATCTCATTGAAAGCTGAGATTGATCACTGATATCAGGCCTCACCCGTCCGGTTGTTAACAAGCTATCCAACATCAAACGTTTACCCGGTAAAATATGTCCCCCCAAATGTTGTTTATCGTTAACAATATCAACTGTAATTGCTGATCCAACATCAATGACCCCGACAGTTTCAGCGATACTCTCAGCGGCAAGCACCGCTAGCCAACGGTCAATACCTAAATCACCTGGAGTCGAATAAGCACAACGAATCCCACAGGCACTGGCTTCGGTTTCAGCAAAAAACGACTTATCGGCCAAAGCTATTAAGACACGGCTAAGCCGTTGATTATCTTTTTCGCTTCGCACAGAGCAGACCAATGCAAGCTCAACAGGGGCATCAATTAATGTTGCTAACTGCTCCGGCGCTTCGATACTATTCAAATTGCTTTCTGATAACTGTTTAATCGATAGCTGCGGAATTAAGATATATTTCAGGTAACTATTTCCCCAATCAATTAGTAATATCATTAACAACTCCTGAACCCGTTTGATATTTTTTTCTTAAACTAACTTCACCAGAATGGAAGACCTTAACCCCTTCGACGGTTTCAAGTTTTAGTGCACCGTTACTTTCAACTCCAACTTCTATGCCTTCTATTTGCTGGTGTGGCAAATGGAGCACAACTTTTTGCTGATACATTGCGCTCAACTCGGACCACTTTGAAGCAAAACGGCAAAATCCGTTATTCAGATAATCTATCAATGCACCATCAAGACTGGTTAGAATATCCGCCAGAATATCATTTCTTGATGTACCTTCTACCACCAGTTTTTTTAGGTTAATCCATGGCTGGTCGACTGCTTTTCCCTGCTCATTCAGCATATTCCAATTAACCCCTACACCGATATTAAGAAAGCTCTTATCACTACTCTCTCCACTTGCTTCCACCAGGATACCTGCTAACTTTTTATCATCAACCAGAAGATCATTTGGCCACTTTATTCTAATTTGATTTTCGGCAAACCGGTTCAATGTCTGGCATAAGCAAATACCAACCGCCAGACTAAGACCTCCTAACGCACTTAATCCCAAAGGAAGTTCAACTCCAATAGAAAAATATAAGTTTGCGCCAAATGGCGAAACCCATGGTCGACCTTTACGTCCTCGTCCAGAAGTTTGGTGCTCTGCAATGCATACCTGGCCAACTCCCGGTTGTTTTTTCCATTGTTGGGCCAAAAAATCAGCAGTTGAATCAACCGAAGTTAACACCGTCACTTGCTTAAATAAGTGATTGTTCAAATTAGCGGCTTGTTGCAAAGTCTCTTCGTCCAACAACTCCAGACCGCCAGGTATCTGATAGCCCCTTCCTCTGATGGAATATATCTCTACTTGCCAACTTTCTATTTTTTGAATCAGCTTCCATACTGCTGTTCGAGAAACTCCGAGTTCTTTTGCGATTGATTGCCCGGAGTGAAACTTCCCATCAGATAACTTTCTTAATACGAGTTCAATTCTTGCAAGTGTCTTATTGGTCATTGGCAACCTCAGAGGAATTACCAGTTATCCATTTGTCTCCACCCTCAATACGAACT
Organism: uncultured Kangiellaceae bacterium; assembly: GCA_965366725.1. Taxonomy (GTDB): domain Bacteria; phylum Pseudomonadota; class Gammaproteobacteria; order Enterobacterales; family Kangiellaceae; genus Aliikangiella. Next base: position 421 of record CBDUHU010000333.1, on the reverse strand, counting down.
TCGGGTTCCAGTTTTACCCCGTATTTTTTGAAAACCTTATTTTGAACCTTCTGCGCAAGCCGCCAGATCTTGCTTCCATCCGGCTGGTGGTAGTTTACCAGTACCAATGCCTGATTTCGGTGTACACCAACATTTTCTTCCCTCATTCCCTTTAGTCCAGCCTTATCAATAAGCCAGCCTGCGGCTAATTTGACTCCAGAATCCAGTGGGTAAGCGACAATTTCAGGGTATTTCTGAGATAACTGCTCAAATTGAGCCTGATCGATAACAGGATTTTTGAAGAAGCTTCCAGCATTTGGTAATTCGACTGGATCAGGTAGTTTTTCCAGCCTGATCTGACAGACTTTTTTAATGACCTGTTCAGTAGTGATATCAACTTTATCCTTGAAAAGTTCTTTTAGAGGGGCGTAGCTAAGGTTGA
>CBDUHU010000332.1:0-4881 GCA_965366725.1 uncultured Kangiellaceae bacterium | reverse complement strand
ACTATCATGGATAATTACTCGTCCAATCAGGCAATTGCAACACGCAACTCAAGATATGAAAATTAACATCGCAGATAAGGTTCATCTTCAGAAGCTACTGTCCAGAAGCGACGAATTTGGTGAGTTAGCCCGAGACTTTAACGATATGGCAAACCATGTTGCTGACGTTATCGACTCGCAGAAACGTTTACTGAGTGATGTATCTCATGAATTACGCTCTCCCCTGACCAGATTAAAAATAGCTTTGGGACTTGTTAAAAGCCAGCAGATACCCGAAATAAGCAATAATCTCAATCGCATAAACCTTGAGTCGGATCGAATGAATGAAATGCTGAGCCATATACTGACCTTAAGCAAGTTGGAATCTCAGGAAATTAGCCACAACAAAGAAGAGCTCGACCTTTGTATGTTATTTACAACAGTGATTAATGATGGAAGGTTTGAGGCCGAGCAAAGAGACCAGACTATCAATCTTGATATGCCTCCATATTGTGAGTTCACTGGTGTTAAAGAGGCATTAATCAGTGCTATCGAAAATATCCTGCGCAATGCAATAAGATATGCTGGTAATGGTGCCATAATTAATTGTCAGTTAATCCAGACAAGCCAGCAAATCACACTAGCGATTAGCGATAACGGTCCGGGTGTTGAACAATCACATATTGATAAATTATTCAATGCTTTCTACCGACCGTCAACAGACAGATCACGGGCAAGTGGTGGTGCAGGCCTGGGGCTGTCAATTGCCAAAAGAGCGGTTGAAATTAATAATGGAACGATATCCGCACAAAACTTGAAGCCAAATGGACTTTTGGTCGAACTAAAACTTCAGCTTAAACCGATCAGATACAATATTAACTCTGCCTCAGGTTAGATAGCCTGAACCAGGGTTAAATATAGTAAACACTAGATGTCATGACTTTAGACATCACTCCCATCATACCTTTAACTACCAGCGGTAGTTCAGCCCCGCCAGCTGCTAGTGCAGTGGTGGCATGGTGTAGTTCGTCCTCTCTCATCTGTTCCAATATCAGCTTACTTTTATAGTCAGACTCAGGCAAACTTTCAAGATGGCTATCAAGATGTCTCACTACCTGATGTTCTGTTTCAGCAACAAAACCAAGACTCCATTTATCACCGATAGCACCGGCAATTGCACCGATACTAAATGAACTGATATACCAGACCGGGTTCAACAAACTGGGATGACTGCCTAACTGTGTCAAACGCCTTGCACACCACTCAAGGTGGTCATTTTCTTCAGCGGCCGCTTCTTCCATTTTAGCTCTAACCTGCGGTAACCTGGCAGTTAATGCCTGTCCCTGATATAAAGCCTGAGCACAAACTTCCCCACAATGGTTAATTCTCATCAACCCGGCGGCATGTTTTGCTTCCTCAGGCGTTAACTCCTTAGCATTATCTAGCAAATCTGAGTCAGAACAATTGTCAGCCGGGTTTTTACGTTGAGTGACCTGATAACCACCTAGCAGGGTTTTCAGTGCATTATCTGCTAACATTATGGCTTTATCGACAGGGGTAATATGACGCATATTTTCTCGCATGATCTGGACACTCGGATAAATCAGGCTAAAATAGCCTGATTACGACAGATAGCTGCATTTTAAGTGATTTAACCATTTATAGCCAACCTTGCTGCGCTTTATTGCAAAAGCAGGAATTAGGGAGTTGTATGAGCGGAAAAACTGATTTTAATGACCTGATGTTCTTAATAAAGTCGGGCTCACCAATAATTACCATAGAAACCCACGAAGAGAATAGAGCATTAGATCTGCTTGGAGATATCTCGGCTTTTTTAAACAAGCCACTATTTGCATGGGATCATGTTGATGGAATGAAAAGAACAGATTTGAGCCATGATCTTGCTGAAATCGATGATACACAAGCACCACTTGATGCATTAACTCAAATAAAAGTATCCAATCGAGCCTGTATTTTTGCCCTTTGCGACTTTCACCCACATTTTGAGGATGCTCCCAAGATAGTTCGTCAGCTAAAAGAAATTGCGCAAAATCATCGAAGCATCAGTCATACGATTATTTTTATTTCCCACTCGCTTGAATTACCGGCTGAGGTAAGACGATTTTCGACAAAATTTCAACTTGCATTACCAAATGAAGAACAGCTCGAACAGCTGGTTCGTCAGGAAGCCAACCGCTGGTCAAAAACCAATCAGGGACAAAAAGTTAAAACCGATAGCAAAACGCTTAAAAAACTGGTGAGAAACCTCGCGGGAATGACTTTTGCTGATGCCCGAACCTTGATAAAAAATGTTATTTCAGATGGTGCGATTACTGAAGCAGAGATCCCTACCATTAATAAAGCTAAGTTTGAATTACTTGATATGGATGGGGTATTAAGTTTTGAATACGAAACTTCAAAATTTAATGAAGTTGGTGGCCTTAAGAACTTAAAAAACTGGCTAAAACAAAGAGAGACAGTGTTTCTTAACCGCGATATCCCGTTAGATCCACCAAAGGGCTTAATGCTGGTCGGGGTGCAAGGCGGGGGCAAAAGTCTGGCAGCAAAATCAGTTGCTGGAATGTGGGGGATCCCTCTGCTTCGCCTCGATTTTGGGGCACTCTATAACAAATTCCATGGCGAAACTGAAAAGAATCTGCGCGAGTCACTAAAAATGGCAGAACTTATGTCACCCTGCGTCCTTTGGCTTGATGAAATAGAGAAAGGAATTTCAAGTGGTGAAAGCGATGGCGGAACCTCACAAAGAGTACTGGCAACTCTACTCACCTGGATGGCCGAAAAACAGCAACAGGTTTTTATCGTTGCAACCGCGAATGATATTTCTCGTTTACCACCAGAACTAATGCGTAAAGGTAGGATGGATGAAATATTTTTTGTTGATCTGCCGGACTTTGATTCCAGGGTAGAAATTTTTGCTATTCATATCAAAAGGCGAGAACAGGATACAGCAAAAGTCGATCTCCACGCGCTGGCTAAGGCAAGTGAAGGCTTTACTGGCTCAGAGATTGAACAGGCTGTTGTTTCAGCTTTATATAGAGCCTATGCAGAAAACAACACACTTTCAACAGAATCTATCCTCAACGCAATCAAGCAAACCAGGCCACTTTCCGTTGTAATGGCTGAAAAAATTGATGCACTACGAGAATGGGCCAGAGAAAGAACGGTTATGGCAAATTAACAAGCTTGAACTCGAACCACCACTTGTCGAGGACAAAAATATTCTTAAAATTGCAGCAATATAGCAATAATTTTTCAAATCATAAATAGCTGCTCCTGCGTCGTTTTAATTATCGCCAGACTATATCAGGAGCTTTTTGATTCCATCGCCAGGAAGTTGTACAAACTATCAAGTACTAACCCCAGCTCTTCATCAAGATTTTTATTAGCAACATTTAATTCATGTAGCTCGTCGGAAGTCTGATCCGCCAATGACATTAATTTTTTTTCCTGATCTTCCTCCAAACCAAGACTAAACAACATTTCTTCAAGGTCGGTTAACATTTTACGCATAACAGACTCTGAGTTATGGCTATATTGATTAATTTGCTCACTGGTTAATTTAATCTGCTTTTCTACAATGCTGATGATTTCGGTGAGGAATTCTCTACGTTGTTTTTTTTGTGCTGAACGCACAGCCATATTAATTAAGTGTCCGTTCGCAATATCCATTAATACCGCTAAGTGATCTTTAAGTCGGCCGGTTCGGTTATCATCATCTTGCGGCAACTCTTTAATCAACATCACAATATATTGATCATGAATCACAAACCGGATCCCGAGCATCATCATTCGCTCTCTACTATTAACAACCTTTTCCAGAAACTTAGCTTCCGTTGAGTCCTTTTCACAACCAAAAAATTCGTGCGTTTCGCTAATAATCATAATCGATGCACTCAACTGAAACTCCCTGGCAATCAAGAGCATAGCTTCGCCCACTTCAGTTCTTGAAGTAAACTTTTGCCCATCTTTAACAAATCCAATAATTTGTCCTAATTCACTGCTAACGGTCATTGCTTCCATCGCCACTTTCATCGCATTATTGGCATTTTCATGTAGTAAATGTCTTTCCTGATGCTTCTGTAAATGCGACTGAACCTTATTAAGCAAATCTTGCCCATCAACTGGCTTGATAACATATTCATCACCACCGGCTTCAAAACCAGCGAGCCTCTCTTCCGGGTTGTCCATACCGGATACAAAAATGATTGGTAGATCTTGTGTATTTTTCTTTTTCCTTAATTTTTCACAAACCTGATAACCAGACATTCCTGGCATACTAACATCTAGAAGAAGAAGGTCAGGTATGGCTTCTTCTATCAAACTTAAGCATTTTTCTCCTGAGTCTGCCTCAATAATTGAATAGTCATCTTCTAGCAGCATCGTCAGTAATAATCGATTTTCTTTAGAATCATCAACAATCAGGATTTTTTTCTGCTCGCTCACTTATTACCTACCTCCGATATTAGTTACACTATCTCTGTTATAGTCTTGTATTACTATTAATAATATACGTTATAAAAACCCGCTAATTTCCTATGATTTTAATTAGAACTTGTCTGGCAAGTAGAAGTCCATTTGAGTGGAATACAATTAAGATTATTAACATATCAATTGTAGCAGTTGAAGAAAAAAAATGAGTAATTTGTACTAAATGAGATCAATCTCAAACCTCAATACAAAAACATCTCAAATAGCGATAACAAAAAATACTGCGAAGGAAAATTAATATAAAACACTTTTCTGTTCTTTATCTTCCAGGCAAATTTTTTCATTTTTGATATTATCCAGTTAAGGTTGATCTGTTTCCTTACTTTCTATTGCAGACAGATAGGTATCAAAACGCTTTGATAAATTATGATAGGCATCAAAAAGCGCCTTGAA
>CBDUHU010000331.1:0-4889 GCA_965366725.1 uncultured Kangiellaceae bacterium | reverse complement strand
CCGGGTATAGATTTCATAGCTAACCTGATGCTGGTTGTCTGTCATTAACGCTATCCTGACTGACTTCTTATCACTGGAATTCTTATCATCAATAACCAATGGCTCTCCCCATTGAAGATTGAAGAGTTCAAGTGAACCTGCACTGTCACTTTGCGGTGAGGCGGCTTCAACTGCTGCGCGGATCATTTCGATACACGCTGATGTCGGTAAAATACGTTTACCTGAAATTTTATCCGTTATCAGAAAATCTTCATGCCCGTTAAACTGGCTTGCATAACTTTGTTGTTTAAGATCCGATGTATTGATATGAACCAGTGGGTGAATGGTGGCAACATTTGACGTTACAGAAGACTTCCCGACTTGCTCTGCTACTTGAGAATTAACCCAGAAACGCTCTTTGGCAAATGGATAAGTTGGTAAACTGATTTTATAAGGCTTATCTGCCTGATAAAACTGATTCCAGTCTAAGTGTAATCCTTTAACCCACAAATCAACCAGCTTGGATAGCTTTTTACGTGCAATCCATTTACCAATTGCTTCAATCATATCATCGTCCTGATTGATGATAGACATGCCTTCTTTGTTTCGCTTAACCTGGCCTTGATAAAAATCTTCTATATTGTCATTGCCATTAACAAATGCATTAAGCTTTTCAATTAACTGTTCAACAGACTCAACAATAAAACCAATCCTTTCGTCCATCACTTCGCGGCCAACCTGAAGTGTGTACGCCATATTAGCCAGAGAAATATATTCAGCTGATTCTGATTGTTCCTTACGGATAGTTAAAAACAAATAAAGATCAATGACTTTTTGCTCTAGTTGTTTTTCGGTTCGTGCAGACAGAGGGATGATAAATTTCTGCTGAGGACTCACATTTATTGACAGTTCCTTATCCGTCATCACATATTCTTCAACGATAACGTGAGCATTTGATCCGCCAGCACCAAAGGAAGAAATTCCAGCGATTCTCGGATACTGACGTCCATCAATTACCGGTTGCTGCCAATCGGTAAGAGTTTGGTTAACCGTAAAAGGACTTTGACTAAAATCGATATGTGGATTCAACTTAGATGAGTGTAGTGATGGAACAATTTTTTGATATTTCATCTGTAGAAGTACTTTGCTAAGCCCGGCAATTCCAGCAGCAGATTCGCAATGCCCGATATTTGATTTTGCAGAACCTATCAGACAATACTGTTGATCTTTTGTATACTTCCCGAACGCCTTACTCAACGAAGCAATCTCAATAGGATCGCCTAATTTTGTACCTGTTCCATGTGCCTCGATATAACTGATGTGGCGCGCATCAATATTCGATTCGGCTAATGTCCGTGTTATTGCAGCCGCCTGTGCTTGTGGATTGGGAACCGTATATCCGTTAGTTTTCCCTCCATGGTTTAATGAGCTAGCTTTGATTACACCGTAGATATGTTGATTATCATTTTCTGCTTCAGATAATCTTTTTAAGATTACAACACCGACACCTTCACCGGGAATGTAACCGTCACCACCCTCGCCAAAACTCTGGCAATGACCATCGCTGGAAATAAACTGACCAGCACTTAACATCAGATACTTATTTGGGTGAATACTAACATTTACCCCACCGGCAATTGCTAAATCAGTACGACCGCTTTTAAGATCCTGACAAGCAAGATGGATCGCTGTAAATGAAGAAGAGCACATCGTATCCAGAGTCATACTTGGACCATGTAAATTCAGTACATAAGAAACCCGGTTAGCAATACTCGCCACGCTACTTGCAATCCCCATAGGATTACCTTTCATGCTCGCTTCTGCACCAAATAATTGATACTCGCCGTACATTACCCCGACATATACACCAACCTGACCGGGTAGATCATTGTCATGTTCAATTTGTAAGTCTGCGCGGGTAAAACCTGCATCCTCAATAGCCATCCATGAATGCTGCAGGAACAGGCGTTCCTGAGGATCAAGCGTCTCCGCTTCACGCGGTGAAATATTAAAGAAGCGTGGATCAAACTCATCTACTCCACCAATAAATCCACCCCATTTGCTATAATGCTTACCGCTTAAGGTACGGTCTTCAGTAAAATAATCACGCCAATTCCAACGCTCTTCCGGCACTTCAACAATACAATCATTACCATCCCGTAGATTTGTCCAATACTCAGCAATATCTATAGACTCAGGATAACGACCACTCAAACCGACAATTGCAATCGCCTCACTATTTGTTTTGTTCGCTGCAAATTTCTGGTTACCAATTCCGGCAAATTTCAGACCAGGTAAATATGGCTGTTTGATAGCTCTGGTCGTTTTAGCAGGATTATTGTCTTGAGTAGTGACGGACTCCTTAAGCTGTGTTGTTTGTGGTTGTAAATTATCAATAGTCTTATCACTAGCAGAAAAAATCTCAACTAGCTGTGGTTTAAAAGCATCGCTAAAATAATCGGCTAATTCATTAATTGTCTGATATTCAAAAAATAGCGTCTTAGATAATGAACCAAATGTTTTCTCTAACAAACTGGTTAAATCCATTGCCATTATTGAGTCAATACCGTATTTCTCTAACGGAGCGGCTGGGTCAATTTGATGAGTCGGTATTTTTAGTTGAATAGCAAACTGTTGCTGTACAAATTCTCGTGTCTTATCATTTAATGAGCGACTATTAGCCGCTTGATTACTTTCGACAGAGTGACCTTTTTGACTATCGGAAACTGTTGAAACAATCTCCTGAGTAATTTGTGCCAGCTTTTCTGGCTGCTTAACTACTGACTTCTGTTTAGAATTCATTAACACATGATGGAGTTTTTCAAACTCTCCTTCCATCACTAAGATCTGATCTCTCTGCTCATTTAAACCACGATAAAAAGTCGCAATACCAGTAGCCAGACTCATTGGTTGCATACCAGTCGTTGTTTGAAGCAAATCAAGGTTATCATCACTTAACCTGATACCACCGTCTTTCCATAATGGCCAGTTAACCGATAGAGTTAACCCATACCCATCGCCCTGTTTAACACGATGGTTTCGGTATTCTGAGAAGTGATCCATAAAACCATTCGCAGCAGCATAGTCTGACTGCCCAACATAGCCAATGGCAGAAGAAAGCGATGAAAATAGTACTAAGAAGTCTAGCTTTATCTGTTTACTCGCACTATCAAGATGATAAGTACCAGTCACTTTAGGCATTAATACCCGTGAAAAATCCTGTAGTTCTTTCTTCAATATATAGCTATCTGAAATCAATCCTGCACAGTGAAAGATTCCATTAAGCTTATGGTGTTGTTTAACAACCTGGAGGAGAATTTGCTTTACCTTTGCAAGCTCTGCCAGGTCAAGTTCTATATATTGAACCCTGTCAGTATTACTTGATATTTCCTTCAGCAGAGATTGCTTTTCCTGAGTTAACTTTGAACGTCCCGTTAGAATCACGCGCGCGCGAGAAGTCTGCTCAAGAATTTGTCGGGCAAGTAATCTTCCAATCCCTCCAAGACCACCTGTAATCAAATAAACACCATCGTCTTTGAATGGGCTATTTTCAGTATTATAAATACTCAATTCTTCAGGTTTATCCTGAATTGTCTCCCAAAATCTGGCATATCTCTCGCCAGACTGGTATTTAACCAAAGTATCTTCAGTTAAGTGAGCATTTTCATTAAGTCTGTCAACAAGTTCTAACTCACTGATGTTTTCTTCAACAAAAATCAGCTGACCAATAAAGTTAGGATTTTCAAGGTTTGCGGTTTTTAGTAGACCAGAGATCCCCGCATAAATTGAATTCTCCTCAGTGTCACTGACAACTACTTGAAAAAGTAATTGGTTAGTTAACTTCTGAGTTAATATAGACTGAATTTCGACAAAACATTTTAATGAAAAAACCTGATACTTCTCTCCTATATTTTTACCGTCAACTGCTAAAAACTTGCATTTATTTTCACCAGCCAATGTCTTTAACTCAGTCTCTTTCAGGTTTTCAAAATCACCTATAAGAATATGTCGTCGCAACTCAGTCAGTTCATCTTTATCGATATTACTGTCGACTGTTCTTTTCTTCCAAACAGGTATAGCAACAAGTGTTTCTGGTTTTTCTTTTGTGTTTTTTAAGGCTAGTGTACGTGTAGAAAAACCTTTCATTTGAATACAAAGAATACCGTCACTATCATACAAAGCAATATCCAACTTAGTTATTCTTTGTTGACCAGGTGACTCATCCGATAGGTTGATCACTGCATACATTTCTCGACGACAATTCGAAATAATTCTCAACTCTTCCAGAGCAAAAGGCAAAGAAGGATTTTCCGGCAGATGATTCAAGTCGAAGATAAGCGCATTACATGCCTGCAAGGCAGCATCCATAATACTCGGATGCAACACATAATCACTTTCGCTATTAGCAATAATTGTAGGTAGCGATAGTTTTGCCAGCAGCGACTTATTACCCAATGAAATAGATGTTATTCCCTGATGCGCTTCGCCATAATTTAATCCCATAGAACCAAAGACTCGATACAGCTGTTGTGATAAAAATTCCTGCTGGTTCACTTCATTATTGACTAAATCCAGATCAATTTTTCTGTTATCACCTGACTCACTGATTAACACAGTCCCCTGACAATGAATGACGTCATCATTAGTATATATTTTGTAATCAATGGCAACTCCGTCAGTCGAATATAAATCCACAGAGATCTCTTTTTCCTGTTCAACAAAAAGCGGCTTAAGCCAGACAGTATTCCTTAGCTCAATAGTCGATTGCTGCAGATCCGGTATCGCCTGACTAACGGCTTCTCTTGCCATTTCAAGATAGGCTACCGCTGGTAATATTTTTTGATGATTAACCTGATGCGCGTTTAGAAAAAATTCTCGCCCGGTGAAGCGGCTAATATAACTTTGCTGGT
>CBDUHU010000330.1:0-4906 GCA_965366725.1 uncultured Kangiellaceae bacterium | reverse complement strand
TTTTTGAATCTATCATCAGCAAGCCTTCATTACTTAATCCTGCCCAGATTCTACCCTCTTGATCGATAAGCAATTTATAGATAAAGCCACTGTTTAATATATCCGACAACTCCTGATTTTCAGTCTTCACTCGACTAAATATATTTGTCTTCGTATTAAGTTTTATTAACCCTTCCTGATAATTGGCTAGCCATAAGTTTCCAGATGAATCTTGTTTAATATCAAGGATGAAGTCGAGATTTACACCTTCGAGGTTGATATTGTCTTTATTATAGAAATGACAGATCGATTTTTTTAGGTCGATTTTATGCAGTCCTTTTCCTTCAACAGCTATCCACAATATTCCTTCAAGCTGATTTGTGCTTGCTAAAATGGCATAACTTTCATCTTCAGAGAGACATTCCTTGAGGTTATTATCACTTCGATAAAGCTCAATGAGTTTTTTCTTATAGAGTATTTTATAGAAACCGGAGTTAGTGCCAACCCAAAGATCTTCGTTCTTATCCATATAGGACTTTCTAACGGTGTTAGATTTAATGCTGTATTTCTTCAGGTTAGATTTTTCAAACAGCTGAGTGGTATGGTTTTTACGATCGTAAATATTTAACCCGCCATTATTGGTTCCTATAAATAGCTCATTATTATTGCCTTTGGAAAGCGACCGCACGTGATTATCTGATAAAGCAAAACCCGCTGGGTTATAGGTTTTGAATTTCCTTTCTTCTTTATCGAACAAAAATACCCCTTCTTTTGAGCCTACCAGAAATTCATCATCTTGCAGGGAAAGAGAGCTATATATGGTATTTTTATGGCTACTACCGACTTCAAATATCGATATGCTATTGTCAGCATGGCTGAGTTGGTTAAGTCCTTTAATGGTACTAATCCATATATTCCCAGTGGAATCTTCGGATATGTGCTTAACGAAGTTGCTTGAGATTGTTAATGCAGAGTTATTATCAGAACGATAGTTTTTCCATTGGCTTTCTTTCTGCGAATATTTGAAAACGCCCTGTCTTCGAGTTCCAATCCAGAGATTGTCCCGGCTATCCTGGAATAGAGATATGATTACCGGCTTAATATCAGTATTGCTAATATTTACATGATTGAAACTGTCTGTTGTTTTATCATAAATAGCAAGCCCGGCAGCAGTTCCAATCCAGAGATTATGCTTATTATCCAGTAATAGCTGATTGATATGAAAGTGGGGTAATGACTGCTTATTATGGCTTTCTCTGGAATATTCTTTGATATCATAACCATCAAACCGGTATAACCCGGAACTGGCAGCAAACCAGATAAAACCCTCTTTATCTTGAATGATATCATTGACGGCTTTGATCTCATTAAAGATGTTATCTGGATAGGATTTTATGTTGTAAGTTTTACGTAATGGAGTGGAGGTAGAATATTGACTTAATACACAAATCGCAAAAAGCAATAAGGTGGACAATTGTTTAAATAGCATGTTTTTTTCAAAATAAGACAAGTTAGCAGTCCAACCTGAAATGAAAGGGAGTGAATTGAACACTCCCTGTTAACTTATTAGCAGCTGTGTCCATCATCTCCAGGCGGTCCGCCACTTGTGTCTTCGCAAGGCTCAACTGGCTCATCTTCCGGCTCAATATATTCATATTCTACAATATATTGAATTTCCTCATGGGAAATGACCCTTGTTCTGGTTGAAATACAGACATTATCTGAACAAAAAGAAAGCATTTCTGCTTCTGCAAAAAAATACTTTGTTCTTGTTTCGGCTCTGCTTTCTCCTGGATAGGCTGCTAGCATGATAATCACAGTCGCTAGTAGATACTTTAGTGTTTTCATCGATCCTCCTTAGGATTTATATGCGAAATCTTATCGTCTAAAGGCTTATATGGGTAGTACAATAACAAGAACTTTTTGACAGTAAAACATGAGGGCATAATTGGCGCAGAATAAGCCGCTTAAAATAACGATTGGCGACTTTCAATAGCAATGCTATTACTATCTGCAAAAAGCTTTTCGTTCCCATAAAAATTGAACTGATCGACAAGAGCACTTGTACATTAAAGATATTACTGTCTATTGAAGAATTGTGACTATCTTATTTCTGCCAAAAGCTGTCCTAATCCTGTCATTTTATCATTTTTTGAGATAGTAACTCAGTCAAAGCTAATCTACAACTCACAGCCTGAGCCTCTATCAATAGTAGACTTTGCTGCTGCTTACGGTACAGCTAGAATTAATTTCAATCTCCCATCATCATCAATTATTTCCATCATACTTAGGTTTTTCTGAGAAAAAACAATGAGGTAGGATTTGTGGCAGAGCTTCGATAACGATTGGCGGAAATATGAAAGCTTGTTTTTAGGATCTCTGAGAATATCTGTTTTTCGTTATCAAGACGAAAAATGAAGATTTATTTTAAACTCAAGGAAAATACAATATGTCAAAATCTCTTATTTTAATCCCACTAAGCCTAATCCTTACACTTTATTCCTTTGTTTCACTGGCAGGTGTCGGGGAAGCCGACGGAGGCAATGATGAACCGGAGCCTATTGTTGAAGTTATTGGGCAAAGAATCAACGTACCTTCATGGCAAAGTTATGCCAACCTGCTTAATCTCTTTACCAGTAGCTATTATTCGTACGATATATGGGGGCAACTACAGCAGGATTATCCCGGTTACGTAAAAGATGACACGGAAGAACAAAAGTGCCTTGAAGCCGCCGCGGTTAACCATCAATCATGTGCGACAAAAGCAAACATTGAACTGGTCCTATATTTAGAAAATACCTGTTTTATCAGTTCAATTGCGGAAGCATTCACTCCATTTGAACTAAATTGCAGTGCAACAGCTCTTGCCCGCAAGGGAGCTTCACTTGCTCAGTGTGATACCGATAAGGCTGCGGCAGAGGCAGAATGTAGAACTGGTGGTGAATAATGAAATCGCTGAATAGATATTTAGCTACTCTACTATTGTTAATAGGGCTGATTGTCTTGACGGCAGATTATGATGGCTTCGACCCGGAGAAACAAACTGAATCGCACCAGTTTGTTTCCGGAGTTGAAGTCTCAGAAACTACTCTTGAAAAAGCCGTTGACAAAGAAGTGAGTACTCAATCTCAACAGGAAGCACGTCAGTTACCTGAGTATCTTGCCTATCAAACAGAGATATTTGATTATAATAGTCAAAATTTCGGACATTATTCAGCTAGCACCAGTTATTCTGAGTATGACTTTCAAACGCTGGAGTTGATGGCGGAACAAAACAATATGTTGGCTGCAAACGCGCTGGGGAGAAAGTATTTAGATCCTTCTTTGCAAGAGTCGAACATTCAAAAAGGCATAAAATGGTATAAAAGAGCCGCCGCACTTGGTTCAACGACGGCCCTTGATGCACTTTCAAGACTCTCGTTTGATCGAACACTTTCAGAGAAGGAAGTACTGATCAGGCAGTTAAGTTATTATCAGGTGATTGCTTATCGAGGAGACAGGTTACTGCTGGATGGCGCACGGTTCTTAATTGATGAAAAAGAATTAACACAAGAGGATATTGATTTAATACACCAACAAGGTAATGAACTGTATAGTCAGCTGGAAGTGGAACGAGAGAAACTGGGATTACCAACGTTTGAACGTTCACTGCCATCCTATGTGGAAGATTATTTTAACAGAGTTACCACTGAAATCCCCTTGTTTGCAACAAATCCGGAGTAGGTTATTTATAAAAATTACTGATTGATAATTGAATTGCAATAATCTGTTGATGAGGCTTTTATGAGCAATCTGTAAAGCTATCAAGGGGAGTCACTACAGATTCTATTTTTCGACAGTGGACATTCTGACTCATTTCACTAGCCGAAGAGCAGGCAAGGTCAATTGTTACGGAGCTGGCCGAGAGTAGTTTTTCTAACTAAAAAACTCTAGGCTAATAGTACTCTGTCGACAAACTTTTTCATTAAAATATTAGACTCAGGGGTTTCCTCAGCGTTGCTTAGTACCTGCGCTAAATGTTCTTTTCCTTTGGTGTAGCCATTTTGATAAATTGTCAGTCGTTCAATTAGCGTCGATTTATTCACTTCTGGATGAAATTGAAATGCCCAAAAAGGCTTATCCCTGACTTTTATTATATGTAAGCAGGTTTTAGTTTGTGCTAGCAATTGGCATCCTTTGGGTGTCTTCAATGCTTTTTGTCGGTGAACTGAAACGGCAAGAAAGTCATTGGGAGTGTCTTTTAACAGAATATCATTTCTGGCAAACTCGGTTAACGAAATTGGTATTGTACCTAACTCAAAATCTGCTTCCGAATCCACAATCTCACCACCCAAAGCGAGCACCGCCAGTTGAAAACCAAAACATGATGCAAATACAGGAATACTTTGCTGACAACAATAAGCGAGTAAGTTTTGAGCACTATTGATAAAAGGGTATAGTTCAGGTTGAAGTACATTAGCTTCACTTGCGCCGCCTACCCACAAAGCGTCATACCCTTGCAATATAGTTTCATCGAAATCAGGAGTATCAAAAACATTCAAAATATCAATTTGAGATTTTTCCAGTTCAGCATAGGTTGCAAAGCTCATATGTTCTTCTTGTGCTACCTGTTGATGTTGGCGAATTTGCATTAATAGTATTTTAAGTGCTTTTTTATTTTTTTTATTATTCACTATATTGTTATTCACTTTTTCCACTGTGTATTGCGGTTCATTGTTTACTTTGCTTGCGGTTATTCTAGCGGATGCAAAAACTGCATACAATCTATCCTTAAATATAGCCGGAGTATAAGAACAAACTATCAGTAGGATTGAGTTGTTTACCGGGCTTGTAGCTAGATATTGCGACAGTTACCGGATTGATTTTCTTTTATGGTGACAAATGATGGAGGGTGATTGTTATCGCGATCGGAGAGTTAGAATTATTC
>CBDUHU010000329.1:0-4916 GCA_965366725.1 uncultured Kangiellaceae bacterium | reverse complement strand
GGCGACCAGGTGACTAATTTAGCTGCTTACAAGCAATTAAAGATTGTTGATGGTGATGGCACATGTCCAATTGAAGCACCCAGATTAATAAAAGAAGCTGTTGATTATGTGAGAGCAGGTCTTGGCACTTGTTTGTTAAGATTAAAAGTACCACGTCTATGTGGCCATACTTTTCAAGATACCCAAACCTACAAACCTGATGAAATGGTTGTACAGGAACAGGCAAATGATCCACTTCCTAAACTTAAAAGTCATTTAGAAAAATATGGGGTTATTTCCCAGTCAGAATGGCAACAATTGGAAGAGAAAGCCTACCAGGAAGTTAGAGAGGCTGTCGATAAAGCAAAACAGCTGCCCGAACCAGATTGTGATAAGCTGGCTCGATATGTTTACGCGGAAAAAGATACTTTTGGTAATCCGGAAATTCAACTCCGTGGTGGTTTACATGCTGATGATCATCAGTTTCCGAAGGTTTCTGAAGTTCCTGAACCACAGGGTCCCAGGCTAAATATGTTGACTGCTATCAGAAACGTTCTTGACCATGAACTGCAAACTAATCCCAAAGTTTTAGTTTTCGGTGAAGATGTTGGACCTAAAGGCGGTGTTCACGCTGCTACTCTTGGATTAAATGAAAAACATGGTGAATTAAGAGTTTTTGATACCAGTTTGTCTGAAGAAGGTATTATTGGTCGTTCTGTAGGTATGGCGTTATCGGGTTTAATGCCAGTTCCTGAAATCCAGTTTAGAAAGTATGCAGAACCGGCGGCTGAACAAATTACTGATACAGGAATTATGCGTTGGCGGACGAATAATCAGTTTGCTGCACCCATGGTAATTCGAATTCCTGGTGGTTTTGCAGGACGTGGCGATCCGTGGCACTCGATGTCTGATGAAGTTGAGTGGGCGCATAAAACCGGTTGGCAAGTGGTTATGCCTTCAAATGCAGAAGATGCCGTTGGTTTACTTAGGTATGCACTTCGTGATAATAATCCTACTATCTTCTTCGAACATCGTTCTTTACTCGATAACCGATGGGCGCGTCGTCCTTATCCTGGAAACGATTATGTCATTCCTTTCGGCAAAGCAAAGATACTGAGCGCCGGTCATAAACTGACCGTTGTTACCTGGGGGGCTATGGTTGAGCGTTGCGAAGCGGCAGCACTTGAAATAACAAATGGTATCGAAGTGATAGATTTGCGAACTATTCAACCGTGGGATAAAGAAACGGTACTCGAATCGGTACAAAAGACCGGCCGCTGTCTGATCGTTCATGAAGACAACATGACAGCAGGTTTTGGTGCGGAGATTGCCGCAGTTCTGGCGAAAGAAGCATTTTTTGATTTGGATGCGCCAATTGAGCGGCTGACTATGCCTGATGTGCCTAATCCGCATAATATTAATTTGTTACAGGCTGCATTGCCAAGCCAGGAAAAGATTCAGGCGGCAATGATAGAACTCCTTGAAGTATAACTTAAGAGCGTAGAATCAAATGAGTCAATTAATTGATATTGTTTTACCTGAAGGACAGCTTGAAGGCACAACTGCAACTTTGGCAACCTGGCTGGTTAAAGTTGGCGATCCGGTGAGCGATGGAGAGCCAGTTGCAGAGCTAGAAACAGACAAAGTGGTTATGGAAGTCTGTGCGACAGCTACTGGAAAGATAGCATCGCTGTCTGCAGTCGTTGGCGATGAGGTGCAAATTGAGCAATCTCTGGGACAAATAGATACACAGCTTAGCGAACCTGAGGCAACAGAAGATGTGCAGGAAGAATTGCTACCTGATGAACAACAGGATCAGAGCGCACGGGAGTTTATCAGTCCTGCCGTTCGCCGCCTGTTAAGAGAAAATGAACTGACAATTGAAAATATTGCTGGCAGTGGAAAGCGTGGGCGAGTTACCAGGGATGACGTGCTCAGATATCTAATCAATCCTAAACCGGTTGATATTGATGAAGAAAATATCATTGCTGAGCCAGAATCAACGACATCGCCTTTTACCACTTACTCAGAACGTAAAAGTCGTCCATTAAAAGGCACTATGGTTGCTCATAGCCAGATGCGTAAATCAATAGCCAGTCATATGGTTGACAGTCTGTTGAACACTTCGCCTCATGTAACCAGTGTCTTTGAGATGAATATGGACAACATTATTCAACATAGAAAGTGGCATAAAAAAGAGTTTGAAGAACAAGGCGCAAAGTTAACTTTTACCGCTTATTTTTTATCGGCAATGGTCAATGCAGTAAGAGCTGTTCCTCAGGCCAATGCGCGTTTTCATGAGGATGCACTAGAGTTATTCAGTGATGTTAATATTGGTATTGGAACAGCACTTGGAGATGCAGGATTAGTAGTTCCAGTAGTTGAGCAGGTTCATGAAATGAACTTATTTGAAATAGCCCAGAACTTGAATAACCAGACAGAAAAAGCGAGAGCAGGTAAGCTGACTTTAGCTGATATGCGAAACGGCACCATTACTATTTCTAATCATGGTGTTAGCGGCAGCTTAATTGCAACGCCAATTATTATCAACCAACCGGAAGTTGCGATACTTGGGATTGGTAAACTACAGAAAAGAGTGGTTGTTGAATCGGTTAATGGGATTGATACAATGGTGATTAAGCCAATGTGCTATGTTTCATTGAGTATTGATCACCGGGCATTAGATGCTTTTCAAACTAATCGATTCTTAACCACCTTTGTTGAG
Source organism: uncultured Kangiellaceae bacterium (assembly GCA_965366725.1). Lineage (GTDB taxonomy): Bacteria > Pseudomonadota > Gammaproteobacteria > Enterobacterales > Kangiellaceae > Aliikangiella. Next base: position 2,212 of record CBDUHU010000329.1, on the reverse strand, counting down.
ACAATAGAAACCTGGGGCGAGTAATTAGAAAGCAGTTGATTGAACGTCAGAGATATTGAACTGTTGTAAAATTGTTCACTCAATCTTAATCGCGGTTTAATCAAGTGTATTATCCAGCCGAATGTTAGAGCAAAAAATATAAGCAGGAATAAAGCATGAAAATACAAAGCTATGTGGCAGGTGAGTGGACTAGTGGAGATGGAAGAACAGATACACTGGTTAATTCTGTTAATGACGAGTTTATTGGTGAAGTTAATTCTTTAACCCAGGGTTTTGATCAATTTCTTGAATATGGTCGGGTTAAAGCTGGCCCAGCGTTGAGAAAACTGACCATTCACGAAAGAGCAGAAAAGATTAAGTTTCTTGCCAAGTATCTGCTAGACAGGAAAGACGAGTTTTATCGAATTTCTTATCTGACAGGAGCAACCAAAGCCGATTCATGGGTGGATATCGAAGGTGGTATCGGTACTATGTTCAGTTACTCCGGTATTGCTCGTCGTGAACTTAACAACGATACATTTATCGTCGAGGGAGCGGTGGAACCCTTATCCCAAAATGGAACTTTTGTTGGCCAGCATATATTGACTTCAAAAGAAGGGGTTGCCCTTCATATCAATGCATTTAACTTCCCTGTATGGGGAATGTTAGAGAAGATAGCACCGAGTTTAATTGCCGGAGTTCCGGTTATTGTGAAACCTGCAACAGTCAGCTGTTATCTAACTGAAGCGGTTGTCAGGGCAATTGTTGAATCAGAGATTTTGCCTGAAGGTTCGGTACAGTTAATTAGTGGTAGTGTCGGTGATATTCTCGATCATGTTAACGAACAGGATATTGTGACTTTTACCGGATCTGCATCGACCGGACAGATGCTAAAAAGTCACCCCAATATTATCGCAAAGAGCGTGCCTTTTACAATGGAGGCAGATTCTCTTAACTGTTGTATTCTTGCGCCGGATGTAACTCCGGAAAGCGCCGAATTTGATCTCTACATAAAAGAAGTCGTCAGAGAAATGACCACTAAAGCAGGTCAGAAATGTACTGCTATTCGACGTGCTATCGTGCCTGAAAATATGCTTGATCCAGTTAGTGAAGCGTTAACCAGGCGTTTAAAAGGAACTGTTATTGGTGACCCATGCCAACAGGGCGTGCGTATGGGATCATTAGTTGGTAAAAGTCAGCGTGAAGATGTACTGGCAGCAGTTGCGCAATTGAAACAGGGGAGTGAAGTTATTCTTGATGGTATGGATAACTTTAACTCTATTGGGATAGAAGCAGACAAAGGTGCGTTTATGGCGCCAACTCTATTATCCTGCAGCGACCCGTTGAATAATCTGACACCTCATCAGGTAGAAGCGTTTGGTCCGGTTAGTACACTGATGCCCTACGATGGTATTGAACAAGCAATTACCCTGGCAAAAATGGGTAAAGGAAGCCTTGCTGGCTCCGTTTTTACTGCAAGTCGAGAAAATGCGCGCGATATTATACTTGGCTGTGCATCTCATCACGGTCGGATGTTGGTAATTGATAGTGAATGTGCAAAAGAGTCAACTGGACATGGTTCCCCACTAGCCAGTTTGGTTCATGGAGGACCTGGTCGTGCCGGTGGCGGGGAAGAGTTAGGTGGTTCTCGTGCAATCAAGCATTATATGCAACGAACCGCTGTGCAGGGATCACCAACTTCATTAATGGCTATCACTAACCAGTATGTGCGTGGTGCAAAGGTAAAAACTGATCGCGTTCATCCTTTTAGAAAGTACTTTGAAGAGTTGGAAATCGGTGAGTCACTAACGACCTACAGACGAACGGTTACCGAAGCAGATATTGTTAATTTTGGTTGTTTATCCGGTGATCATTTTTATGCTCATTTTGATGAAATTGCAGCAAAAGATTCATTTTTCGAAAAGCGGGTAGCACATGGATATTTTGTAATTTCCGCGGCTGCTGGAATGTTTGTCGATCCTGGTCAGGGACCAGTCATTGCAAATTATGGAATTGATAATTTACGATTTATCGAACCTGTTGGTATCGGCGATACCATTCAAGTTAAGTTAACCGCAAAACGTAAGATTAAAAAATCTAAAAGACCTGATGATAAATATGTCACTGGTGTTGTTGTATGGGATGTTGAAGTGATTAACCAACATGATGAGGCCGTAGCTATTTATGATATTTTAACTTTAGTCGAGAGACAAACAGAGGACTAACTAAGATA
>CBDUHU010000328.1:0-4933 GCA_965366725.1 uncultured Kangiellaceae bacterium | reverse complement strand
AAAGTGGTTATCAACTAGGAGCAATTGCTAACAGAGTACTTAATAACTTCTACGAACCTCTTACTATTGATGGACTTAAACTAAAAATAGAAATTAGTATGGGAATGGCAATCCATCCAGATAACTCAATAGATAGTAAGGAACTAATTAAATGTAGTGATATTGCTATGTATCGTTCAAAAACTCATCAGGGCAACCATGCAAGTTTCTTTTATGATGAAATGCAAACAGAATTTCTTAGACGCTATCAGATAGAACAGAGCTTAACCAATGCTATCAAGGAAAACAGGTTTCACCTGGTTTATCAACCAATCATTAATCCGAACAATAATACTCTGTTAGGTTTTGAAACACTATTAAGGTTACGCTCTAGTAAAAATGAGCTAATACCACCCGATGAATTTATTCCTATTGCTGAACAGTCTGGTGTCATTTGTGATATTGGTGAGTGGGTTCTATTTAATGCATTAAAACAATTTCGAAAATGGCAATTAAACTCGTCAAAAAATATCTCTCTGTCAATTAACTTATCTCCAGTCCAACTCAACTCTGAAAAACTACTAATTTCGATAGAAAAAGCGCTTGATACTTACAAAATAAATCCTGCTGATATTGAATTTGAAATTACAGAAACAGCCCTGTTGAATATTAATGACACAACGCTTAACAGAATCAATCATATCAAGAAATTGGGTTTTCGGTTGGCATTAGATGACTTTGGTACTGGTTATTCATCGATTTCTCACCTGGCAATACTTCCTATTGATACGGTAAAGCTTGATAAGAGTATTATGCCTTCTTCTGAAAATAAGCGATCATCAACAAAACTAGTGAATGCTATATCTAATTTAGCCAACAGTTTACATTTAGACCTGGTAGCCGAAGGCATAGAAGATAAATTTCAATGTGAGTTAATTATCAAAAATAATATCATGCGCGCTCAAGGGTATCTTTTTTGTCGCCCCATGCGCGCCAATGATATTGATGAACGTTATTTCTAAAAAACATCGGCAGGAACTCTTACCCTGCCTTCCATAAGCACTCTGGCACTTCGACTCATAATTGCCTTATCTACTTGCCACTCATTATTATTCAAGCTTGCCTGGGCACCGACTTGCAACGTTCCGGAAGGGTGTCCAAACCTCACGCTGTTACGTTCACCGCCACCAGCGGCAATATTCACCAAAGTCCCTGGAATAGCAGAAGCAGTGGCGATGGCAACAGCAGCAGTTCCCATCATTGCATGATGTAATAATCCCATGGATAAAGCTCGAACATTAAGATCAATAGAATCTGCACTTATCGACTTACCACTGGAAGAAGTATAAGCCGCTGCTGGAGCAACAAAAGCCACTTTAGGAGTATGTTGACGTGCAGCAGCTTCTTCTATATTTTCAATCAACCCCATTTTAATTGCACCATAAGCCCTTATCTTTTCAAATTTCTCAAGCGCCGTTTTATCACTATTGATATCGCCTTGTAACTCTGTTCCGCCATAACCAATATCTTCAGCATTTAAGAAAATTGTTGGAATACCTGCGTTGATCATTGTAGCTTTTAAAGTCCCAATACCAGGTACCGATAATTCATCAACAAGATTCCCTGTGGGAAACATTGAGCCACCACCAGCTGAGGGATCAACGAATTCCACTTTCACTTCTGCCGCAGGAAAAGTAACACCATCCAGCTCAAAATTACCAGTTTCCTGAACTTCTCCATTAGATACAGGAATATGGGCAATAATCGTCTTACCAATATTAGCTTGCCATATGCGAACTATTGCAATGCCATCTTGTGGTATACGCGCGTCATCAACCAAACCACTACTAATCGCAAATGAACCAACGGCCGCGGTAAGATTTCCACAGTTTCCGCTCCAATCAACAAACGCCTTATCAATTGAGACCTGACCAAATAAATAATCAACATCATGTTCTGGCCTGGAGCTTTTTGAGAGTATTACCGTTTTACTGGTACTTGAAGTCGCCCCCCCCATACCATCCGTTTGTTTACCATAAGGATCAGGGCTACCAATAACACGTAACAATAATGCGTCACGAGCTTCGCCTGCAACTTGAGCTAAGTCTGGTAAATCTTTAAGGTTGAAGAAAACACCTTTACTGGTACCGCCACGCATATAGGTAGCGGGAATTCTTATTTGTGGTGCATATGACATAATGAATTATCCTGATTGAGTATAGCCGACAGATTACTGGAAACATCTGCCGGATTGATAACAAAGCTTCTATTTAGCAGCCGATGATTCAAGGAAGTCTTGAGCAAACCTTTGTAATACTCCACCAGCCTGGTAAATCGAAACTTCTTCCGCAGTATCCAGACGACAAGTCATCGGTACTTCAATTGACTCATTATTCTTACGTGTAACCACCAACGTTAGTGTTGCTCCAGGAGCAGGCTCTCCTTTGACATCAAATGTTTCAGTACCATCAATATTCAGAGTATTTCTGTTAACTCCTGATTTAAACTCTAACGGTAAAACCCCCATACCGATTAGGTTGGTACGGTGAATACGTTCAAACCCTTCGGCGGCAATGACTTCTACCCCAGCCAGACGAACCCCTTTAGCGGCCCAATCTCTTGAAGAACCCTGCCCATAATCTGCCCCTGCAACGATAATTAATGGCTGTTTTCGCTGCATATAGGTTTCAATTGCTTCCCACATGCGAGTCACTGTACCCTCTGGCTCAATACGTGCGTAGGAGCCCTGCTTTATTTCACCATTTTCACGAACCATTTCATTAAATAATTTAGGGTTCGCAAAGGTCGCACGTTGCGCCGTAAGGTGATCACCGCGATGAGTTGCGTAAGAGTTAAAATCTTCTTCTGGTAGTCCCATTTTTGCTAAATACTCACCGGCAGCACTTGATGCCATGATTGCATTTGATGGAGAAAGATGATCGGTTGTAATATTGTCTCCCAGTACCGCTAATGGACGCATTTTTTGTAGTCTACGTTCACCCGCCAGGGCACCTTCCCAATAGGGTGGACGACGGATATAAGTGCTTTGAGGTCTCCAGTCATAAAGTGGGTTGTTGTTTTCACCATAATCGACGGAAAGATCAAACATTGGTTCATAAACCTTACGAAACTGTTCTGGCTTAACACTAGTTGCAACGATAGCATCAATTTCTTCATCACTTGGCCAGATATCTTTTAAAGTAACAGGCTGTCCTTCACTATCAATACCTAAAGCATCTTTTTCAATATCGAAACGAATTGTCCCGGCAATTGCATAGGCAACAACCAGTGGCGGTGAAGCTAAAAATGCCTGTTTAGCATACGGGTGAATACGTCCGTCAAAGTTACGATTACCCGAAAGTACAGCAGTTGTATAAAGATCACGATCAATGACTTCCTGTTGAATAGTCGGGTCCAGAGCGCCACTCATTCCGTTACAGGTGGTACAAGCAAAACCAACGATGCCAAACCCAAGTTTTTCAAGTTCAGCCATCAAATTAGCTTCTTCAAGATACAACTGAACCGCTTTAGAACCAGGGGCTAAAGAAGACTTGACCCAGGGTTTACGAGTTAAGCCTCGTGCATTGGCATTACGAGCAATTAATCCTGCAGCAATAACGTTTCTAGGGTTACTGGTATTTGTACAGCTGGTTATAGCAGCAATAATACAAGCGCCATCAGGCATTAAACCTTGCTCATTTTCAACCTGACCTGCAATTCCCTTAGATAATAGATCAGATGTAGAAACTCTACGGTGAGGGTTCGAGGGACCGGCAATATTTCGGCCCACTGCTGATAAATCAAATTTTAACAAGCGCTCATATTCTGCATTTTTTAAACTATCAGACCAAAGCCCGGCCTCCTTTGCGTAAGTCTCAACCAGTTTCACCTGTTCATCATCACGTCCAGTTAGTTTTAAATAATCGATTGTTTTTTCATCAATATAAAACATCGCAGCGGTTGCACCAAACTCTGGCGTCATATTAGAAATGGTCGCTCGATCACCTAAAGTAAGCGCTGCTGCGCCTTCTCCAAAAAACTCAAGGTAAGAGGATACGACTTTTTCGTTACGAAGAAATTCGGTAAGAGCAAGTACTATATCGGTCGCAGTGACTCCGGGTTGACGAATACCAGTCAATTCAACACCAATGATATCTGGTAAACGCATATAGGATGCTCTTCCCAACATCACACTTTCAGCTTCAAGTCCACCAACACCAACGGCAATAACTCCGAGTGCATCAACATGAGGCGTGTGACTATCTGTTCCAACAAGAGTATCCGGAAAAGCCACCCCTTCTCTGGCATGTACCACCGGCGACATTTTTTCAAGGTTAATTTGATGCATTATTCCATTTCCAGGAGGAATAACATCAACATTTTTAAATGCTGTCTTTGTCCAATTAATAAAATGAAACCGGTCTTCGTTACGGCGATCTTCTATTGCTCGGTTTTTTTCAAAAGCATCCTCATCAAAGCCAGGATGCTCTACCGCGAGAGAGTGATCCACAATCAATTGAGTCGGAACTACCGGATTGACTTTTGCCGGATCTCCACCTTTCTCAGCAATCGCATCGCGCAACCCTGCTAAGTCAACTAATGCAGTCTGACCAAGGATATCGTGACAAACAACACGAGCAGGAAACCAGGGAAAGTCAAGTTCTCGTTTACCTTCTATGATTTGTTCAAGTGAATCATTAAGTGCTTCAGGTGAACATCGTCTAACCAGATTTTCAGCGAGTACACGAGAGGTATAGGGAAGTTTATCGTATGCACCGGCCTTAATTGCATTGACAGCCCCTCGCGTATCAAAGTAGTCCAGTTTAGTTCCAACTAATGGTTTTCGATTGCTTGTATTCATAATAAATATCTTCCACAGAGGTTGATGAAAGTGAAAATCTTATCTTTCATAATATTTAAGCTAATAATTTATTTTCCAAATTATTTCTAGTGT
>CBDUHU010000327.1:0-4936 GCA_965366725.1 uncultured Kangiellaceae bacterium | reverse complement strand
AGATAGTACCTTTAATGGTGTCAATGCCTAAGGCGGCACTTGGTTGTGCTAAGCCCGACGCAGGTTACCCTGTGATGATTTATCAACATGGTATTACTTCAAATAGAACCACAATGCTTGGTATTGCTGATGCAATGGGCGCTCCTCCAACTTGTACTGCGGTTGTTGCTATGGATATGCCTCTACATGGTATTGATGTGAATAATGCTGTTCATCAAGGGCTGCAATTCGCTTCTGGTGGTGCTCTTGGTGTATTTGAAGACTACGCTCCCGGTAGTTTAAGAGAAAGAACATTTGGTATTGACTTCTTATCAAATACAACTGGTGCGCCTGGTCCAGACGGAATTGCTGATGCTTCAGGAGCACACACTATCAATTTAGCTAACTTGTTGGTGGCGAGAGACAATAATAAACAAGCAATCCTGGATTTGTTAGCACTTGAAAAAGGTGTTCCTTTCATGGATGTTGATGGTGATGGTGCGCCAGACTTCGATCAGAATAATATGTACTATATGGGGCATTCCTTAGGTGGTATTGTTGGTACAGGCTTTCTTGGGCATTCTGATTATATAAAAGCTGCGGTGTTAGCTAATCCAGCTTCTGGAATTGCGTTAATGCTCAATGCCTCTCCCGCATTTGGACCTAGTATCAGAGCTGGTCTTCAATCTGCCGGGGTTGAACCATTTAGCCCAGAGTACTTCCAGTTTCTGTTTGCGACTCAAACGGTTATTGACAGTATGGATCCTGCAAGTACTTCTGCTCTAGCGGTAGTTAACAATGTTCCAACCTTGATGCTTCAGGCGGCTAATGATCAGGTTATCTCTAATACTGTAGAGAGTGCACCCCAGTCAGGTACAACTCCTCTGGCTAGCTTTCTTGGTCTAACTAATGTTTCAGTTACTGAGCCAGGATTAGTTCCCGGCAACAGGTTGTTTTCCAGATTTAATGCTGGTGGACACAGCTCGGTATTATCGCCTGCTGAAGACTTAGCTATAACTATCGAAATGCAAACTCAGATTGCCAGCTTCCTGGCTTCTGGTGGACAGGCTGTACTGGTTAGTAACCCTGGTGTAATGGTCCAGTAATTATAATAAGCTCTTTATAGAGCAACTCAGGTAATTTGAAGCCTTGGCAGTTTGCCGGGGCTTTTTTGTTTATTCTAAAAGGTTTTTCCCGTAAGATTGGGCTGCGTTGGCGTTGGCAGGGATTTTTTGTAATAGAGACGTCGTTTTAATTAATATTTTGAGGTGATTTTTGGAGTTTTTAACTGAATACGGGATGTTTCTCGCACAAGCTGTGACTATTGTTCTTGCCTTTGTCATTATTATCGGTGCAATTGCCAGTGCTGGGCAAAAGAATAAAAAGCAAGCCGAGGGCCATATTGAAGTAACTAATGTTTCTGAAGATATTCAAGATGTTAGAGATGGCATGCAAAAAGAACTGCTCTCTGAAGATGAATACAAGTTATTAGCTAAAGAAAAGAAAAAAGCTGAAAAGCTCCTTGAAAAACAGAAGAAGCAACAATTAAAGAGCAATAAAAAATCTCAGACTGAGAATGATAAAGAAATGCCGGGCAAAGGCAGAATATTCGTGCTGGATTTTGATGGCGATGTAGAAGCTTCTGCGGTTGAAAATTTACGTGAAGAGATTAGTGCGATTATCACTTCGGCAGACAAAGGTGATAAAGTCCTGTTGAGACTGGAGAGTCCTGGTGGATTGGTACATTCATACGGTTTGGCAGCATCTCAATTGAGCCGAATTAAGGATGCTGAACTAGAGCTAATTGTTTCTGTTGATCAGGTTGCGGCGTCGGGTGGTTATATGATGGCTTGCGTTGCTGACACTATTATTGCCGCGCCATTTGCGATTGTAGGATCGGTCGGTGTGGTAGCGGAAATTCCTAATTTTCATCGCTTACTCAAACATAACAATGTTGACTATGAACAGCATACCGCAGGCGAGTATAAAAGAACGCTGACAATGTTTGCTGAAAATACTGATGACGCGCGAGAGAAATTCAAAAAAGAGTTGGAAGAAACTCATGTTTTATTTAAAGAGTTTATTCGCAATAATCGTGAAAAACTAGATGTCGAAAAAATTGCAACAGGTGAACATTGGTATGGCTTACAAGCATTAGAGCTAGGCCTGATTGACAAAATTCAGACCAGTGATGATTTCATTATTGAGTCTGTTGAAGGTAATGATATATTTGCAGTGAGTTATGATATTAAGCAATCACTTTCTGATCGATTGTCTTTCTCTCTTCAATCTGCGGTAGAAAAAGGTTTTTCAGCTATCCTTCAAAAGAGTATTGAGTCTCGATTATTTAAGCGTTAGAGGCTGATTAAGGAATTTAAAAATGGAGCCTCAGTTCTGGCTAGATAAATGGAGTAAGCAGGAAACTGGGTTTCATTTATCAGCCCCACATCCGTTGCTTAAAAAATTTTATAGCCACTTTTTTGCTTCTGGCAATGGTATCTTTGTACCACTTTGCGGCAAATCTGCAGATTTACTTTATCTAGCGGAGAAAAATCATTATACCCTCGGTTGTGAGTTGAGTCTCAGAGCAATTAAATGTTTCTGGCAGGAAACTCAGCGAGAGTATGAACAACAATCCTGCGATCAGAGATTTGATATTTTTGTATCAAATAATATCAGGCTGTTGGTTGGAGATTATTTTAAGTTACAAGCGGAAGATACGAAAAGTTGCAGTCATATTTATGATAGAGCTGCATTGATAGCGTTGCCTGATAAAATGCGGGAAGATTATGTTATTCAATTACGCAAACTCTTTCCAGAAGCAAAGTTAATGCTGGTGACTCTGGAGTATTCACAACATATGATGAATGGCCCTCCTTTTTCGGTTGATGAAAATGAAGTTAATAAACTATTCAGTTTTGCTTCCGTTAGCCGAATCTATGCAAAAAATATTATCGAAAAAGAAACCAAGTTTAAACTACGAGGTTTGAATTATCTTAATGAATGTGTGTATGATATTTGCTGGTAATTTTTCTTCTTTGCGACCACTAAACAACTAAGAGATTTATTAATGAAACAGTCAAGCCCCTATGGCAGCTGGAAATCAGATTTAACTGCTGCTGTGTTAGCTAATAAAGGCCGGCGTTATGGTCATATGTCACTGGATAATGGTGCATTATATTGGTTAGAAGTTAGAGCGTCAGAGCAAGGTCGCGGAGTGATACTAAAAAGTACTGCTGATACCTTGTGCGAAGAAGTTTTACCCAGAAATGTCAGTGTACGCTCAAAAGTGCACGAATATGGTGGTGGTGATTTTATAGTTGTTAATGGGAATGTTTACTTTTCTAATGCAGAAGATAACCGGGTTTATCTTTTCGATGGGAAACTTCATGCATTAACACCATTGGAATCTGGCAAAGAAATGCGTTTTGCTGATTTTTGTATTACTGCGGATTCAAAATATTTGATTGCTGTTCGTGAAACTCATAATACCCAAAGTAGTGATGCCCCGGTAATTAATGATTTAGTCAGTATTTGTCTAGAGAAAAAATCGATCAAAGTGCTCCATTCCGGGTTTGACTTTTATAGTTTTCCCCGACTAAGCAATGACGGAAATCGGCTTTGCTGGACTTGTTGGAATCAACCAGATATGCCGTGGAATGCTGCTGAATTGTGGTTAGCAGACTTTCATAATCAAGGGGTTATAGATGCTGCGCACCGTGTTGCCGGTGGAGGTGTTGATTCAATTTATCAGCCTGAATGGGATAACTCTGGGATCCTTCATTATATTAGTGATAAAAGCGGTTGGTCTAATATTTATAATCACCGCGACGGTGTATTGAATGCATTGACGCCAATAGATCGAGAGTTTGGTTTGCCTCAATGGGTGTTTGGAACTTCAACTTATGTGATTAACTCTGACTCTAGCTTGTTTGCTTTGAATTTTGAGTCTGGTCAGCAACAACTCTGTCATATACAACCAGACAGTGGTCATATTGAACCAATTGCATTACCTTTTAAGCATTTTGAAGGGGCGCTACTTGGTGATGACGAGTTCCTCTATTTTTGCGCTTCAGGTCCCGCTGTTGAGAGCGCAATCTATCGCTACGATATAGCCAATAAGCACTATCATGCGCTGAGTGAAATATCTCCGTTTCCATTACCACCAGAGGATGTGAGTTTAGCGAAAGCGATAAGTTTTGAGTCTGCAAACAACCGAACATGTCACGCTTTTTATTATCCTCCATTGAACGCTCGTTATCAGGGACTGGAGAATACCTGTCCACCACTGATTGTTATGAGTCACGGCGGTCCTACAGCTTTTAGTCATAACTCACTTGATCCCGGTATTCAGTTTTGGACCAATCGCGGATTTGCAGTGGTTGACGTTAATTATGCAGGAAGTACTGGCTATGGTAAAAAGTATCGTGAATTACTAACTGGTCAATGGGGAGTTGTTGATGTTGAGGATTGTGTTGCAGCTGCCGAACACCTGGTCAGAGAGAAGTTAGCAGATAAAAATGGCCTGTTGATTAGAGGCGGTAGTGCTGGTGGTTATACGACTTTGTGCGCACTAACTTTCACAAATACATTTGTCGCCGGAATGAGTCGCTACGGGGTTGCTGATTTAGAATCACTAGCTGCTGACAGCCATAAGTTCGAGGCCCGATATCTGGATAAAATGGTCGGAGAGTATCCTGCCGAACAGGAACTTTATCGACAACGTTCTCCCATTCACCATACGGACCAGCTATCCTGTCCAATACTGTTGTTGCAAGGGACCGAAGATAAAGTGGTTCCACCGAATCAGTCTGAGTCAATGGTTGAAGCGCTCAAAGAAAAAGGAATACCCTATGGATATCTCTTGTTCGAAGGGGAAGGTCATGGCTTCAGACAGGCTGAAACAATCATTAAAGCCTATAATTCAGAACTCTATTTTTATCGAACTATTATGGGC
>CBDUHU010000326.1:0-4948 GCA_965366725.1 uncultured Kangiellaceae bacterium | reverse complement strand
ACCATCAATATCTATCTCAATTAACGCGCCATAAGTATTGAACCAGAGATCCCCCTGACCACTACAACGAATTAAAAAGAAACTTTCACCAGAAAATAGACCTTTGGTTAATCCTTGCCATTTAGTTTCAACCTGGACTCCCATACTACACGCGACAAAAGCCGAGTTTTGTAAAAATATCGTGTTGCCATTAAGATATTGATGAGTAATATCGCCCGGTGTACCTGGCGCAATACCAATTTCGCCGGGACCATTTTCTGCGGTAAACTCGTTGATAAACATTGACTCCCCTGACACCAGACGTCCCAGACCACCTTTCATTTTGGTTTTCATGCGAATATTGGTATCCATTGTCGCCATCGCAGAAGCTTCTACTTTCATTGTTTCATCAGCGGGAATATCAACAGTAATATATCCATAGTCCGGCTTACCATAATATTGAAATTTATATCCTGGCAAGTTTTTCGGCAGTTGATTGGGATCAGTTACCGATTTCAGAATTGATGTCTTATCACCGCCATTCTGTTTGCTGACGGCTTGTTCACTCTCAGCAGCAAGCGATTTTATTATGGTAGAGCTTTTGTTATCCCCAACAGCAGATTTAACTTTAGTTTCCAACCCGATTGACTGTAAAACCTGTTTGTAACGAGCAGCTTTTGTTTTGTCTAAGCCTTTTTTAATAACAACAGGGGCTTTGACCATCATTGATTCAGCTTTTACCTGGGTCACTTTAAACTTGTCCGCAAAAGCCGATATTGCATCTTCTCTATCAGTACCAGCCAGTAAATTGCCGGTAATAATTATATTGTAAATTTGAGTCATTATATTTTCCTTTACCTGCCTAAGCGTGAGTGGCTACTTTTTAATCGGTCTCAATTCCGGAGTAAGACTATTACCAAACGCTCCTGGACTATGAGACTGACACCAGACAGTTCCTTTCCCTTTAAACTTACAAATTAATCCTTCGCCACTTAAGAAAGAGTGCAACCAACTGCTCCCGGCCTTTCCAATGGTAAAATCCAGTGACTCATTAAATGCAACAATATGACCACTATCAACAATATACTCTCCATCCACTTCAACCGGATAGATAGCGCCAAATGAGTTAATAATCACCTTGCCACTACCTTTTAAATTCAACCAGAAGATACTTTCACCGGAAAGAAATGACTTAAACCCTTGCCACCCAAGATCAATTTCAACCGGTTCTTCACAAGCCAGAAAAGAAGTTCCCTGCACAATTAAGCTTTCATTATCTAACTGATACTCCATCATATCGCCAGCAATTGAGGCGCCAAACCAAACTTCTGCTGGCGCGCCTTCGGCTTCAAAGTGATTGATAAAAATAGATTCACCTGAGAGCATTCTCTTAAGTCCTTTAAGGATCCCCCTTCCCTTTTTCTTATGAGTCGTTGTGGTAATTTTGGTATGACCACTCATTGCCATCATTGCACCCGCTTCAGCAGTACAAACCTCTCCTTCGGTCAAGGTAACTTTTGCCGCAGTGTTACCCGGACGATGCATAAATTCAATATTCATTAATAATCTCCAGGTAATTATAGTTTTGGGTTAACCCAACCAGCCAGTCCGGAAAGGCTTCTGGTCTGCACCACAATATTGCCTTTTCCTTCGACTCTGGTGACCAAACCTTCACCACCGAATAAGCTGGAAAAAATGCCGCCAGCCAGTTGTAGTTTAAGCTTAATACCCGGGTCATATGCGACCAGGTGACTGGTATCGACAATATATTCACCATCAATTTTTTTATCAATTAATGCGCCATATGCTCCATACCAGATTTTTCCGCTACCACTGACTTCAAGCTTAAACAGACCCTCTTTAGCAATCCATGAAACTAGTCCAGCCCATTTAAGCCCTAAGGTAACAGTCTCTTCACACGCAACAAAAGCACCCGGCTGCAAGAAATAAGACTGGTTTTTTAAATCAATACAGCGTATTTCTCCAGGCGTTCCCTGGGTAAAAGTAAGTTTACGGTTGGCTGATTGTTGATTAGTGAAACGACTTATAAATAAAGATTCTCCACCTAAATATTTACGCAACAGTCCTCGAAAAAAACCACCATTAAGTTCCGCTTTTAACTCAATATCAGCATCCATACTGGACATTGCATCAGACTCGGTAATCAAGCTCTCTCCAGGTGATAGCTCAATATCAACATAGGAAAATGCCTTCCCCCCCTTAATTTCACTTTTCATCACTCACTTCCTCATTATTGTCTTTTGTGATTTGCATATTTATCGCTTCTTTTAGTTCTAAAAAGCTGGGATTTAGCGGTCTAAATATCATATCAATTTTTTCCAGTCGTTTTTCAATATCAATCACTCGCACTTCAGTCTCCGGATGCGTACTGAGCAAACCTGAAGTAAGTTCAATTAAATCTCTGGTATCTTGATCCTCTATCTGGTCAAGTTTTTCATCCCTCTCGTCAATAATTCTGTTGAAAAAAGTAACCATTCCTTGCGGATTAATATTGGCATCAACTAATAAATCAAAGCCACGCTCATCAGCCTGAGACTCAAATGCTCTAGAATAACTCTGCCTTAATAACAAAGGACCAGCATCAACAATAAGCCCTAATAACCCAGAAACATCTCCAAACATGGCCTGCACTGTCAGAATAATTCCAGCAGTTCCAATCACACTACGAACACCATGTTGTTCAGTAACATGGGCGATTTCATGGGCAAGCACACCAAGTATTTCTTCGCCGGACTGGGCCGCTAAAATAAGACCGCTATTAATGGCTATGATTCCGCCAGGTAGTGCGAATGCATTTAATTCATCGGACTTAACAATATGGACCTTAAATACATATCGCTCAGACTCAGCAACGGCTAATAATGGACTAATTAATCGGTTAAATGGCTCAATCACTTCTGGCATATCCAGAATCTGGCTATCTAATTTAACCTGAGCCCAGGCTGACTCGCCAATAGACTCCTCATATTCAACCGGTATACTTGGCGCTATGGCTGCAGTAATTGTGTCCATCGAAAAAATAATGAACACGGGAAGCATAATTACAATAGTCGCAATAAGAACCAGTGATGACCAGCCCAGTATTCTTGTCCGTTTCGCTTTTTTTATCTGAGTTAATAACTCGGTTTTAGCTTTCAGAAAAGGCGACTTTAAAATATTTCTATCAGCGGTATAAATACTCCATTCGGGAAACTTAGGGTGGGAAAAAAATACCAGGCGATCGTTTGCTCCGCCCATTTTTATCTGGATACCTGAAAGTGGTAACGTCACCGAACCATGTTCGTTATTAAAGCTGACATGAGTAGAGTTAAGGACTAACTCTCCTGACCCTCTTCCATTGGGTAATGATTGATGAAATCCATGCGCAGCAGATTTCTGTGGTCTGCCATAATCTCTTGTCATAAATAAATCCCTTTTTAAAAGCACTTCAGTCTGTTTACTATGCCATTGAGTAAAACATCCTGCTTTCAGTTCCTTGGGTTTTGCAAATGCAAATACTTCTCAATAGAAATCAGATAAAACAATTGAATACTGCCCTAACCAATCACGCTCGATGTTACCAGTTTAAGTCGCCGGGTCAAGCCTAATATTGACAAGCTGAAAACAAAAGCTGATAGGCGGTTCAAGCTTTAGAATTCTTATTTTGTGAGTAAATCACTGTCTATTATTCCACCAGTTTGAAAAATAGTACAAGGCCGCCCCTACAACTCCAGTGTAAATGCACAGTTGATGTAAAGCTTCAACAGACATCACACCAAGCAGGTTATTATCCAAATCAAACGGAAAAAATGGTTGCATATCAGCATGCATAATACTATCGAGTATAATGTGAGTGAAGGTTCCAATAAGTGCAGAATACACTGCGACTTTCCAGGAAATACTCATTGAATAATTTTTGTTAACTCCTAATAGATATAAACCCAACGGCGCGAGATATCTTCCTGAAATGGCACTAACAGACGCAAGCAATAAAGCGCCTATATAAGTGTGAGAAAAACCATGAAGATGGCCTTCTCCAGTGATTAAAACAATCAATGGTTGAATATCCATAATGATCTGAGACCAGCCAAAGATCATTAAACTAAAACCACCGTGAAATAGTGATTTAATTAATATTCCCGGTCCCATATGAAAGGGAGTAAAGGGCATTGGTTAACCTGTTATATGTGTACTGACGGTTAATATTCTAGTGGCCTGCCATTTATATAACAATAATTAAATTCACTCTATCAATAGAATTTAATCGGTGTTTTTGCAATGTTCAGTTTATGGTTGAAAATCTTGAGTGGAAAGTTCCCATATTCAGAAGTTGGTCAAAAGTATGACTATCTTCCTAGCAGGGCATCTTTTAATGTCGGATTTCCCGTCTCACCTTCAATACCAAACTCAAGCTTTTGTCCAGCTTCGGGCAAGACTGCTGTCTTAAATAGAATATCCCATATAGAAAGCACTTCTCCAAAATTTTTGTTTCTGTGTTCTGGCGCTATACTATGATGGATCTGGTGGAATGCAGGACAGACAAAGAGACGGTTAAATGGACCGAAACTAATATATACCGGGCTATGACTAATGGGACTTAGCAGAATAAATCTTGCTAAAACAGCTGAAACGCTCATCCCACCAATTTGGAGAAAAGTGACGTCGGAGAAAAACCTTGCCAACAGAAAAGCAATCATAAAAGGTATTAAGGTTTTTGCCAAAATAACCGACAAACTTAATGGATGCATTCTTGCAACTGTAAATAACATTAATATTCGGCCTGAATGATGTAGCTTATGTAACCTCCAAAAAGTTGGGCTTATATGTTCCCAGCGATGTATCCAGTACGATAAAAAATCAGAGAAAACAAATATCGAAATCCCAATAAAAATTTGCCAGGGAAGAGTAAAAGGTATGCTTCCTTGAGGCACGGAAATTCCGTCGACATAAGGCGCCATAAAATAACTAA
>CBDUHU010000325.1:0-4953 GCA_965366725.1 uncultured Kangiellaceae bacterium | reverse complement strand
TTGCCGCATGGCTAGCGGAACATCACCAGCTAGAAGCTAAAAATATCACTAATTTCTCATATTTACATTCCGGAGAGTCAGCGATATCCCACATTATGAGTGTAGCCTGTGGACTGGACTCAATGGTATTGGGTGAACCTCAGATTCTGGGTCAGGTAAAAGATGCCTATGGTTATGCAAACCATGCTGGCACTCTGGGCTTATATCTTAATCGCCTTTTTCAACAGACCTTTACTTTAGCCAAGCAAGTTAGAACGGAAACTCAAATTGGTGAAAGTGCAGTTTCAGTAGCTTACGCAGCAGTTACCCTGGCAAAACGTATTTTTTCCGATTTTTCCAAAGTTCAGACGCTATTTATAGGCGCGGGAGAAACTATTGAGTTAGCGGCTCGTCATTTACACCGTCAAGGGGTAACCCAAATGAATGTCGCCAATCGAACCGTTGCCCGAGCACAAAGCCTTGCTAATGAGTTTGGGGCAACGGCCTTTGGCTTGTCCTCTCTACCCGAACTGGTAGAACAGGCGGATATTATTATTAGTTCAACTGCCAGCCCTGTCCCCATTATTGGTAAAGGACTGATGGAAAACGCGATCAAAAAGCGTAAACATCGGCCTGTTTTAATGGTTGATCTGGCTGTTCCCCGTGATATCGAGCCTCAGGTTTCCAGCTTAAGTGATGTTTACCTGTATACCGTTGATGATATGCAGGATGTGATCAAAGAGAACCTTAAGTTACGCGAAGAAGCGGCTAATGAGGCCAGAGATATTATTGGATTACATGGTCAAAAGTATCTTGGTTGGTTACAATCTTTATCAGCAGTTTCACTACTCAAAGACTTTCGTTCTCAATTTGATGGAGTAAAAAGCCAGGAGTTGAGTCGTTCATTGGCCAAATTAAATGCCAACGAAGATCCACAAAAGGTATTTGTAGAATTTGCTAATCGACTTTCACAAAAATTTATGCATTCTCCCAGCCGTCTGATTCGACAGGCCGGTGAAAACAATCAGCAACAGGTATTGGAAATTTTAGCCACAGCATTTGATTTGAAATCAGATGCGGACAACGACTAATTTAAGTAGAAATTCAGGATAACAATGAAGCAATCAATTTTATTAAAACTGGAAGGTTTAACAGAGCGCCATGAAGAAGTTGGCCACCTGCTTAGTGACCCCGAAACTATTGCCGATCAAAACCGATTTCGAGAGTTGTCCAAAGAATACTCACAATTAGAAGAGGTGGTCGAGACTTTTGCTAACTACCAGAGAATTATCGAAGATATTTCGACCGCTGAAGAAATGTTAAAAGATTCTGATCCGGAAATGCGCGAATTGGCAGAAGAAGATTATAAAGAAAGCAAAATGCTGGTTGAACCGATTGAACTGGAATTACAAAAACTGTTGCTGCCCAAAGATCCCAATGACGATAAAAATATCTTTCTGGAAATCAGGGCCGGTACCGGCGGCGATGAAGCGGCTATATTTAGCGGTGATCTATTCAGAATGTACAGTCGTTATAGTGAAAAGCAGCGCTGGCAACTGGAAGTAATGAGTGAAAACGCCAGTGAACAAGGCGGTTATAAAGAAATTATTTGTAAAATTTCAGGGGATAGTGTTTATTCCCGATTGAAATTTGAATCCGGGGCTCACCGGGTTCAGAGAGTCCCTGAAACAGAGTCTCAAGGACGTATTCATACCTCAGCCTGTACCGTTGCGGTGATGCCTGAGGCTGATGAGCTAGATGATATTGAATTGAATCCATCAGATCTTAGAATTGATACTTTTCGCGCATCAGGGGCAGGTGGACAGCACGTTAATAAAACTGATTCAGCAATACGTATTACCCATTTACCTACTGGGACTGTTGTCGAATGTCAGGATGGACGTTCACAACATAAAAATAAAGCTCAGGCACTGAGCGTACTTAAGTCTCGCCTGCTCTCCAGTCAGGAGGAAGCAGCCCATGACGAACAGGCTGAAGCGCGTAAAAGTCTGGTAGGCAGTGGTGATCGTTCGGAGCGTATTCGAACCTATAATTTCCCCCAGGGTAGAATGACCGATCATCGAATTAATCTGACCCTCTACAAACTTGATGAAATTATGCAAGGTGATCTGGAACAAGTCATCGGTCCGTTAAGCAGTGAATTTCAAGCCGATCAATTGGCTAGTTTATCTGACGCAGAATAAGCAATTACTGAATGTGGAGTCTGTATGGATAGCCAAAAGAAAGTTGCTTCTGTTGCCCTGATTGCAGGCACCCATGGCAACGAACTTACCGGTATTTATTGTTATAAGCACTGGACCAAAAATAACCCAGGCCAGAACTATCCGCAATTTCAGGTGGAATGCCACCTGGCCAACCCTCAGGCGATTACCGAGAATAAGCGCTATATTGATAAAGATCTTAATCGCTGCTTTAAACTCTCGGAATTAAATCAGGAAAAAAGTGATTGTGTTGAGGCACAACGCGCAAAGCAGCTAAACCAGATGTTGGGTCCCAAAGGTAAGGCAAGAGTCGACTTTATTATTGACTTGCACACCAGTACAGCCAATATGCGAACCAATATTGTACTGATCAAAATTGATGAATTTCATTTGAAACTGGCGGCTTATCTAAAATCAGTACTGCCAGATGTAATTATCACTTCAGAATCCAACTTAATGGATGATCACCACTTTTTATGTTCAATTGCTGAAAAGAATTTATTAATTGAAATCGGACCTATTCCACAGGGCGCTTTACAAGCCGACTGTTATGCTAAAACTAATGATGCAGTTACTGCCGCACTTGATTTTGTGGCACTCTACAATCAAAACAAAGTACCAGCTTTAGCTGATGAATTACCGCTAATGAGCTACTTCTCAAAATTATATTTTCCAGTTGATGAAGCCGGGGATATTAACGCTTTAGTTCACCCCGATCTAATCGGCCAGGACTACACTCAGATTAAATCAGGAGATCCGATTTTTATCGATTTGTCCGGCAATAATATTCTCTACACTGGTGAAACAGCCTACATAGCCTTTGTTAATGAAGCGGCTTATTATGATCAAAAAATTGCGATGTGTCTTTGTCATTCGGTTACTTATTCGCTTAGCTCACTACAAAAGATTGGTTGAGCCAACTGATGAAAAAACTGACCATTGAGAATGCGATTCAACTGGCGGTGCAAAAACTACAACCGCTAGCAGATAAAGCCTCAGCCACAACGGATGCTGAATACCTATTAACCAGCCTGCTTAATAAAAATTTTACCTGGCTTAAAACCTGGCCTGATTACCAATTAGATGAAGAACAGCAAAGTCAATTTATCTCGATGTTGGAGCGGCGTCATGATGGTGAACCAATCGCTTATATTACCGGTGAGCGAGGTTTTTGGAGTTTAACCCTTAATACCAACCCATCGACCCTGATACCAAGACCAGAAACCGAACTGTTAGTTGAAAGCGCGCTGGAATTTTTACAGGGATACCAAAAGGCTGACATTCTTGATTTAGGGACTGGAACTGGCGCTATTGCTCTGGCGATTGCAACAGAAAGAAAGGGTGATACCTTATTGGCCAGCGATTTTAATCCCGCGGCTGTTGAACTCGCTAAAATAAACGCCACACGAAATCAAATTGAAAATGTTAAGTTTATTCAAAGTGACTGGTTTAAGACTCTATCAGCTGATCAAGGTAACCAGAGGCAACTATTCGACTTAATTGTATCCAACCCGCCTTATATTGCCGAAGGTGATCCTCATCTAAAGACAGGCGATCTGGTGTTTGAGCCAGATTCAGCATTGATTGCAAAAGATCAGGGGTTTGCCGATATTCGCCTAATTATCACTCAGGCACGCGAATTTTTGATGCCTGATGGCTGTGTGATGCTGGAACATGGATTCGATCAGGCAGAAGAAGTACGCGAGATATTGGTTAATTCTGGCTATTCATCGGTTACCACAATCCGCGATCTTAACGGGATTGAAAGAGTCACTTCAGGTATATTTAAGCGGCAAGATAATAAATAACAGGGAGCATTGGTAGAATGTTAAGTGACAATCAATTATTAAAATATAGCCGCCAGATAATGTTGTCAAAAATCGATATTGAAGGTCAACAAAAGCTGCTCAATGCGCATGTTGTTGTGTTAGGGCTTGGTGGACTTGGCTCACCGGTTTCAATGTACCTGGCTGCGGCTGGTGTTGGCAAGCTGACCCTGATAGATGATGATAAAGTTGATAGCTCGAACCTACAACGCCAGATAGTCCACCAGTGCGACAACCTTGAACAAAGTAAAGTTCTTTCCGCCAAACAAAGTTTAGCCGCACTTAATCCCGACTGTGAAATTGATACAATCGATCGGCGTTTAACTGAGTCTGAATTGACTCAGCTTATTAGCAAAGCCAATGTCGTGGTTGATTGTTGTGATAACTTTGAGACACGTTTTATGCTTAATAGAGTCTGTTTTTCCAATCGAGTCCCTCTGGTTTCAGGTGCTGCTATTCGTTGGGAAGGCCAGCTAAGCACTTTTCTTATGAACGATGAAACTCCCTGTTATCGATGCTTATACGAAGAAGATAGTTTTACCGATCAAACCTGTAGTCAAAATGGCGTGGCAGCCCCTTTAGTTGGAATTATTGGGTCAATGCAGGCAATGGAAACCATTAAGTTGATCTGTCAGGTAGGGAAAACCATTTCTGCTAAACTAATGCTTTTTGATGGGTTAGAAATGGAGTGGCGAACAATTAAGTTTAATAAGCGTGATAACTGTCCTGTTTGTTGTGCCAAACCCAAATAACCGGATACAAATCAGTAGAAATTAAAGTCTTAGCCAAAAAGACTCTTCACAACCAGGCAAAACAATCCCTTATTTTTTAATGATATTAGTGATAAAGCGGATACAAAAGAAAAACAAGCTTGGTATTTAGAGGTATTTCTCGTCCAGCACTTGCGTTAGCCCCCCGCTCTCACT
>CBDUHU010000324.1:0-4965 GCA_965366725.1 uncultured Kangiellaceae bacterium | reverse complement strand
CAGAGCGAGAGCACCCAAAGGGTTGGTTGGCGCACGAATATTTATGGATACGGTGAGTGTTGGTGCAACTGAAAACCTGCTGATGGCGGCTACTTTGGCCAAAGGAACGACAGTCATTGAAAATGCTGCGAGGGAACCTGAGGTTGTTGACCTGGCTAATTGTCTAATCGCAATGGGAGCCAAAATTAGTGATGCTGGAAGCGATATTATTACCATTGAAGGTGTTGATAAGCTTCACGGTTGTCATCACAACGTGATGTCCGATCGAATTGAAACTGGTACTTATCTGATTGCGGCAGCAATCACTGGTGGACGAATAAGATTACGTGATACCTGTCCTGATATTCTTGAATCAGTGCTACTTAAATTGAAGGAAACCGGCGCTGAAATAAAAACTGGCAAGGACTGGATTGAGCTTGATATGAAAGGTAAGCGGCCTAAAGCGGTAAACATAACAACTGCGCCATACCCAGGTTTTCCGACCGATATGCAGGCACAATTCACCGCTTTAAACACGATTGCTGAAGGTACAGGGATTATTAAGGAAACGATTTTTGAAAACCGCTTTATGCATGTCAGTGAGATGCAACGGATGGGAGCAGATATTACTATTCAGGGTAATACGGCCATTTGTAAAGGGGTTGATCAGCTGTCTGGAGCACAGGTTATGGCAACAGATTTAAGAGCTTCTGCAAGTCTGGTGCTCGCAGGACTAGTTGCAAAAGGCGATACTCTGGTTGGTCGGATCTATCACATTGATCGTGGCTATGATTGTATAGAGGAAAAACTCCAGCTTCTGGGAGCAACCATTAAACGAGTATCTTAATTGTCTGGTTGATTAAATTATATCCACAGTAATTATGAAGTTGTCAAAAAGGGAGCCAAAGAGGCTCCTTTTTTAATTGCTGTTAACTGCCTGTCTATCGATAAGCTGAATTTCTGTTTTTACAATCTGTTGATTACGAATCAGTTGTAGTTTAATTTTTTTGCTGATTGGTATGTTGTAGAATATTTTATAAAATGAAGCGACACCTGATACCGGGACGCCATCAACATGGGTAATAAAGTCATTAAGTTCAACACCTGCCTTTTCTGCCGGGGATTCAGACTCAACATTAGTAACAAAAAAACCAGTTCCAAACTCTATTTCTGGAAATAACTGGTTGTGGCTATGTTGAGTGTATTCTTCAGCCTTAATACCTAACCAGTTGCGTCTGTAATAACCAAATAAAATAATATCTTCAACGATTTTTTTTACCTGTTCGACAGGAATGGCGTAATTAATACCCGTCTGTCCACCCCCCCGTGAACTGAGAATTTTTTGATTAATACCAACAACTTCACCTTTTAGGTTGATTAGTGCTCCACCAGAATTTCCAGTGTTAATTGCTGCATCGGTTTGTATCAAGGGTGAAAATGGCTTTGAACTTATCGCACGCACTGCACTAATAATCCCTAATGAAACTGACTGGTTACTTCCAAATGGATTTCCAATAGCCATGACAATATCTCCCGTCTTAACATGACTGGAGTCTGCTAATGCTGCTGGCCTTAATCCATTTAAATCCGTTTTGAGAACCGCTATATCAGTTTCTTTGTCGAAACCGACGATTTCAACCAGGCGCTTTCTCCCATCTGGCAAATTGATTGCGATGCGATCAGATTCAGCAACAACATGATAATTGGTGACGATATAGCCGTTATGGCTCAAAATGACGCCTGAGCCAATGCCAACACCAACATCCAGAATTTTTTCATTTGGACCCAGTTGGGCACTATCGCGCAATCCCTTAGGTCTAAAAACATTAATACTTACAACCGAAGGAAATGCTTTTGCGACCGCATCAGAAAATGAAATATCCTCAATTGAAAGGGTATTGGGAAGCTTATTTTCGCTGGTTTGTGAATGAGATTGATAAAACTGCCATGCCTGCTGGGCAGTTTCCCAATTAAAGGGAAGCTTGCTACCAGGCATAAAAAACAGGATCATAATACCAAAGACTGATCCCCAGAGCACATATCGAACAACATAAGCGGCTAAATTCAATGATTTCATAGTTATTATAATATTATCGTTTGTCGGATAAATAAAAGATTTATCCGCTAATTCCTCATTGTATCAAGACCAGGCGGTTTTCGTTATCTCTTTCAATGGTTAAAGGTAAAACCCCTCTGGTTCTGTTAGCCAGTTCTACTAACTGGGAGAAGTTTCTTACCCGATAACGCCGTACTCCGACAATTTTATCTCCTTTACGCAATCCATATTGATAGGCAATTGATCGCTTTTCTATTTGTAGAATTTTTAAGTGAGCAAGACTTTTATCCAGGTTATTCGACTCGCCAATGGTTACTCCTGTTAAATAACGATGTGCTTTTTCTCCAGGGTAGTTTTTATATTGAGGCTCATCAAGCATCGTTTTTATAGTGATATTAGTGTTATCTCTTATCAGGGTCAGGCTAACTTCCTGATTGGCTGGTAATAGTCCAAGCTGATTGGCCAATTCGTTATTATTTCGAATTCTCTTACCATTGATATGTGTTATGACATCATATTCTTTTATTCCTGCTTTCTCGGCAGCTGAGTTTTTAGTAATACGAGTTATAATAATACCCTTGCTGGTATTGAGGTTTAGCGCCTTTGCAATTTCTGGATCTAAATCATCCCCTTTGACGCCCAGTAGCCCTCGTCTGACTTCGCCAAATTCCAGTAGTTGATTCATGACGTTAAGTGCTAGCTTGATTGGGATAGCAAAACCGATACCAACATTGCCGCCAGAGGGGCCTAGAATTGCAGTATTGACGCCAATTAATTCGCCGGCAAGGTTAACCAGAGCACCGCCTGAATTGCCTGGGTTTATGGCTGCGTCAGTTTGAATAAAATCTTCATATTCTTCAATTCCTAACCCTTGCCTGCCTTTTGCACTAACAATACCTGATGTTACGCTGTTACCCAGAGAAAAGGGATTACCAATCGCTACTACAAAGTCGCCCACTCTTAATTGATCGGAATTACCACTAACAATTGAGGTTAAGTTCTCGGCTTTGATTTTGATAACGGCAATATCTGTTTCTTTATCACTGCCTAGCATTTCGGCGTCATATTCGCGCCCATCGACTAAAGAGACTTTTATTTTATCAGCCCCCTGGATTACATGGTGATTTGTCAGAATTAAGCCATTATCAGCATCCACAATTACCCCTGAACCAAGACTGGCAGGTCTAAGTTCACGTCTAGGTCGTTCAAATAACCTGAAAAATGGGTCACGACTACTTCTACTGGTGATTGTCGCAGTTGAAATATTCACAACTGCCGGATTTATTTGCTCCAACATTGGAGCCAGAGAGGGTAGTGGTGCACCGTTAACGGCGACTGGTAATTTCGCCTGAGCAACGAGAGAGTATGAAAATAAACTGAGTAGGAATAACCTTATCGCTTTGTATAACATGATTGGAGCGTCCCCGATATTCTGCTTGGTACTTTTGATAAACACAACAATATTGGAGGAAGTAAAATTAATTTTCAACCACTTGAGCAAGTGGAAGTGAGTAGAAAAGACGCTTTGTCAGCAATTGACAAAGCGTCAGATATATCAGTTAATCTGTTATAGCTTAGTCTACATGCCAAGAGGCATAGGGTTACCATTTAACAGTGCCTGACCATTCTTAAAACTAAAATTAAATGTAAGATTTTGTTGTTCTCTTACCAACAGGTTTTGATTAACAAACTCTTCGATTGTTGCAGCCATTCCTAAATTGGTAAAGAAAGCTTCCGGTGCATTGCCTTTTGCTTCTGCATCAAGTGCTACCATCATTGTCATTGGATTATTCGGATCATAGATATCCTGATTAATTGAAACCTGTAAGTTTGAATCGATATCGCCGGACTCAGTGGTAACGCCAAGCTTGTTGATTTTGAGTAAAGGTTGATGTTTAAGCAGTTGTGGTAACAGTTCTTGCATTTTAGCTGCTGCAGCCATTGGGTCCTGGCCTTGATTATTGGTCATGAATTCATTCATTGTGGTTAATGTTGGTGTATCAAGGTTATCAAATGAAATATCAAGGCTAACGTCTTTAAATGATTGTTCAATTGCTTGAAGGGTTTTTACATCAACCACAAAGCCAAAATTAGCTAATTTATCATTGATATCTGACTTAACATTCAATTTAAGAGCATTCATCGAGACTTTTTCGGCTTCGCTAGGCCCGGTTATTTCTAACAGATCAATGCTCGTGGTAAAATATCCATTAAACAAGGCTGAAGGAGTGAATATATCACCACTTATAAGTTGTTGATCTGTCTCAATTGTGAGCTTACTCAACTCAACTGAGCTATTACTTTCTTCAGAAATAGTTAGACCATTCCAGGTCATCTGCCCGTTAATCTGTCCGTCCAATGTATAGCTAAAAACACCATTGGCAGGTTTGATATCAAGCGCTACACCTTCTTTGTTGATTGAAAAAGGTTTTAATTCCAGATAAGTTGTATTGTCTAAATTAAATCCTGTTCTAGAAGTGATCAAGAGCAAGTCTTTTTCTAACCCTTCCAGTTGATCAAGTTCGCTTTGTAATTCTGCAGGGAGCTTTATTTCAATCAATGCATCAACTAGCGCGAGTCCCATACCATTAGCTTTTGTAACTAATGGGCCATGTTGCATATCTTGAGTGATAGTGATTTTGTTGTCAGAGATCATGCCCGAATAGGCTTCCGGCAATTGCATTGCCACTTCTATTTCCGCGTATGAGTTAAACCAGCCTTTCTGGTAGCTTTTGAGGCTGATATCAAAAGATGGATTAGCGTTCGATTTTTCAATTTGTTCTCGGAGTTGTGTTTCGACGGTTGATCCGATAAAAAACGGTGCGCCGGCAAAAATGACGGCTAACACAATAATAGCAATAAAGAGTTTTTTCATTATTAACTTCCTGCTTAGATTGAAATTTCCAGTTATTTTAAATTTAAGATGACTC
>CBDUHU010000323.1:0-4965 GCA_965366725.1 uncultured Kangiellaceae bacterium | reverse complement strand
CTTTTGCTGCACCACCGTAAGTTGCTGATAGAACTGTACACATGGCAGCTGTCAGCGTTGTTTTACCATGATCGACGTGGCCGATAGTACCGACGTTGACATGGGGTTTGGTTCGTTCAAATTTTTCTTTTGACATGACCTATTTCCTCATAAATATATTTAATAAAATAAAAAACTAAATGACGTTAAAACTTCATTGATTCAGACACGCTAGCCGGAGCTTCAGCGTATTTATCAAATTCCATTGAGTAGCTGGCTCGCCCTTGAGAGACACTTCTCAGTGCCGTGGCATAACCAAACATTTCTCTAAGAGGGACTTCGGCGCGAATAACTCGTCCAGTAGGACTATCATCCATACCGTGAACAACCCCTCTACGGCGGTTAAGGTCTCCCATAACATCGCCCATATAATCTTCTGGAGTAACTACCTCAACGCTCATTATCGGTTCTAGCAGATAAGGATCAGCATCTAATGCTCCTTGCCTGAACCCCATTGAGCCAGCAATACCAAAAGCCATCTCATTAGAGTCGACATCATGAAATGAACCGTCGAACAAAGTAACTTTTACATCCACCATCGGATAACCAGAAAAAACCCCCGCCTGCATTTGTTCTTTAATGCCTTTATCAACGGAGGGAATATATTCCCTGGGCAATGTCCCACCAACAATTTCATTCACAAACTCATAACCTCCACCAGACTCCAGAGGCTCTAATTTTAGCCAGACATGACCATATTGACCACGGCCTCCTGATTGGCGAATAAATTTCCCTTCAGCCTTTACGCTATTCCGGATACTTTCCCGATAAGCAACTTGAGGTTTACCAATATTAGCTGCGACCTTAA
The DNA here is from genome assembly GCA_965366725.1 of uncultured Kangiellaceae bacterium. Lineage (GTDB taxonomy): Bacteria > Pseudomonadota > Gammaproteobacteria > Enterobacterales > Kangiellaceae > Aliikangiella. The sequence goes on along the minus strand of CBDUHU010000323.1, from coordinate 4,118 downwards.
ACTCTCTTTTCATTCGATCGACCAGTATATCCAGGTGCAATTCACCCATACCGGAAATAATGGTCTGCCCTGACTCTTCATTAGTTTCAACTTTAAATGAAGGATCTTCCTGAGCTAGTTTGCCAAGAGCAACTCCCATTTTATCCTGATCTGCAACGGTTTTAGGCTCTACCGCAACAGAGATAACCGGATCTGGAAATTCCATATTTTCCAATAGAATTTGCTTGTTAGGCGCGCAAAAAGTGTCACCAGTAGTAACATCTTTAATCCCAATAACAGCGGCAATATCTCCAGCGAAGACTTCCTTAACCTCTTCTCTTGAATTCGAGTGCATTTGCACAATACGCCCGACACGCTCTTTTTTGCCTTTGGCCGAATTATAAATCTGATCACCAGTTCGCAAAACACCAGAGTAGACTCTGAAGAATGTTAGCGTGCCGACAAAAGGATCAGTAGCAATTTTAAAAGCTAGCGCTGCAAAAGGCTCATCGTCCTTAGCAGATCTGGTCGCTTCGGTTTTGCCATCAGATAAAAGCCCGGTAACTGGCGGAATATCAACTGGTGCAGGCATATATTCAATCACAGCATCAAGTACCGCTTGAACGCCCTTGTTTTTAAACGCACTTCCACAGGTAGCAACAACGATTTCATTAGCCAGAGTTTGCTCTCGCAGCCCTGATTTGATCTCTGCTTCCGTCAGTTCGTTTTCTTCAAGGTACTTATCCATTAATTCATCATTAGCTTCAGCCGCCGCTTCCACCATTTTTTCGCGCCATTCTTCACAGAGAGCAAGCATATCTGTTGGAATTTCGGCATACTCAAATGACATTCCTTTATCGGTGTCACTCCAGTATATAGCCTTCATTTTGATTAAATCGACAACGCCTTTAAACTCTTCTTCAGCCCCAATTGGTAACTGAATAGGAACAGGTCTGGAACCTAAACGTTCTTCAACTTGATTAATCACACGAAAAAAATCAGCACCTGTGCGATCCATTTTGTTGACAAAAATAAGACGGGGAACATGGTATTTATTGGCTTGACGCCAAACAGTTTCTGATTGAGGCTCTACTCCAGACGCAGCACAAAAAACAACAACCGCACCATCAAGAACTCTCAAAGATCGTTCAACTTCAATAGTAAAATCAACATGACCCGGCGTATCAATAATATTAATACGATGATCCGGGAACTGTCCCTGCATACCACGCCAAAATGTTGTGGTTGCAGCCGAGGTAATAGTAATGCCGCGCTCTTGTTCTTGCTCCATCCAGTCCATTGTGGCTGCGCCATCATGAACTTCCCCAATCTTATGCGATAAGCCGGTATAAAACAGAACCCTTTCTGTGGTTGTAGTTTTACCCGCATCCACATGTGCACAAATACCGATATTGCGATAAAGATTGATTGGCGTACTTCGTGGCATTACTATCTCTCTAATAACGATTCTATAAACAGCTACGGCTTACCAGCGATAGTGAGCAAACGCTTTATTCGCTTCAGCCATACGATGCACATCTTCACGCTTCTTCACACAAGAACCGCGGTTCTCGATAGCGTCAAGTAATTCTCCAGCAAGACGAGCATCCATAGACTTCTCACCACGTTTGCGAGAACCGTCAACTAACCAACGCATTGCAAGGGCAGTTTGACGAGATGGTCTTACTTCAATCGGCACCTGATAAGTTGAACCACCAACACGTCGAGATTTAACTTCAACTAATGGTTTGATTTTATCTAGTCCGTCTTCAAATATTTGTAATGCATCATCAGTACTTTTCTTTTCTTTGATGATATCCAAAGCACTGTATACAATTTTTTCTGCAACAGATTTCTTTCCATCAACCATTAAAATGTTGATGAATTTTGCTAATAGTTCACTTCCAAACTTAGGATCAGGTAAGATCTCACGTTTGGCGACTACGCGTCTTCTTGGCATAATATATTTTCCTATGTGTTACTTCAGGTTAATCCAGGACTGCAGCCCGGGCCTTACTCACATCACTAAAGGGATGTTGGTTTACATTCAGCTCAGTAATCTACCCAAGTCCGTTGCAGACCCGGGTTAACACTGTTTTCATAGCTGACTGTCATTTTGAATCAATAATCGGAAAAGACTATGATTCAGTTTCTAATAAGTTCTAAGACTTATTTTGGACGCTTGGTACCGTACTTAGAGCGGCCTTGTTTACGATCTTTCACTCCAGCCAGATCAAGATTTCCACGAACACAGTGATAACGTACACCCGGAAGGTCTTTAACACGACCACCACGGATAACAACGATACTATGCTCTTGAAGGTTATGACCTTCACCACCAATGTAAGAAGTTACTTCATATCCGTTAGTTAGACGAACACGAGCAACTTTACGTAGTGCTGAATTTGGCTTTTTAGGAGTGGTAGTGTAAACACGAGTACAAACTCCACGCTTCTGCGGATTAGCTTCTAACGCAGGAACCATACTCTTTTTGACCACTTTTTTACGCGGCATGCGTACCAACTGATTAATAGTTGACATTGTTTACAATAACTCCAGCTTTTTACAAAATTAATATCCTGATGAACAGACAAAGCTCACAGCCTGTAATTCAGGGTGCGGCATTGTAATTGCCAGTGCGCAGGATGTCAAGATGGCCGCCTATTCTTTAACCAAAATAGATCAAATAACAGGCGTCCAAATAAGTTTATGCTTGTTCTCCATCTAAATCAGATGAACTCAAAGCATCGCTCAGGGCTTTTTCAGCTTCTTCAGCTGAAACCGTTTCTTCAACTTCAAACTCAAACTCACCAGCAAGACGCTTACGACGCTCTTCATGGTATGTTAAGCCTGTTCCAGCAGGGATTAGACGTCCAACGATAACGTTCTCTTTGAGTCCGCTAAGTTGATCTTTCTTACCACTAACAGCCGCTTCAGTTAATACTCGCGTTGTTTCCTGGAAAGACGCGGCAGAAACAAATGATTCTGTCGCCAATGAAGCTTTTGTGATCCCCATTAGAACGCGATCAAATTGAACCGGCTCTTTACCCTCGGCTTCAAGTTTATCATTAATGTCTAACACGCGAACATATTCCATCTGTTCACCCTTCAACAATAAACTATCTCCAGGATTGGTGATCAACACTTTACGTAACATCTGACGAACAATTGCTTCAATGTGTTTATCATTAATTTTTACCCCTTGTAAGCGGTAAACATCCTGAACTTCATTCGCAATATAGTTCGCTAGTGGGCTAACCCCTTTAAGACGTAAGATATCATGCGGATTATCAGCACCATCTGAAACAACCTCGCCTTTTTCAACTTTTTCACCTTCAAACACGTTAAAGTGTCGCCATTTGTGAATCAGTTCTTCGTATGCATCCCCTTCAGGTGGTGTGATAACCAGACGACGTTTACCTTTGGTCTCTTTACCAAAACTAACCGTTCCTGAAATTTCCGCTAGAATAGCCGGCTCTTTTGGCTTTCTCGCTTCAAATAAATCAGCAACACGTGGCAGACCACCAGTGATATCACCAGTTTTCGAGCCTTCCTGAGGAATACGTGCGATAGCTGTACCAATACCAACCTTGCTGCCATCTTCAAGGCTGAATATTGCATTGACAGGTAACACATATTGCGCCGGCATATTAGTTCCCGGAATCATCAATTCAGCACCACTATCATCAAATAATTTGATCATAGGACGTATGTCACTTGATTTACCAGACGCTCGCTTTGATTCAGTGATAACTAATGAACTCAAACCGGTCAGCTCATCGGTCTGGCGAGTCATGTTGACTCCCTCAACAACATCAACCAGTTTTACCGTACCTGCAATTTCAGTAATGATCGGGTGAGTATGCGGGTCCCAGTTAGCAACAATGTTACCACCACTAACTTTATCGCCATCGCCATACTCTAATACAGAGCCATAAGGTACTTTGTACCGCTCACGCTCTCTGCCAAACTCATCAAGCAAGGTTAACTCAGTTGAACGGGAAACAATCACTAGTTTCGAGTCTTCTCGAGTAACATACTTTGCATTATGAATTTTTAAAGTACCATCATTTTTAATCTGTACATTATTATCAGCACTTTGTCTCGATGCAGCACCACCAATGTGGAATGTACGCATC
>CBDUHU010000322.1:0-4966 GCA_965366725.1 uncultured Kangiellaceae bacterium | reverse complement strand
AGGAAGGTACTTAAAATTTTCCATTTGTTGATGATGGTTATCAACAATTTTCTGAACCTGAGTATCGGATAATTTTTCCTTCCATTGATTCTTCCTTCCTTTACGAAAGAAAGCGTTAGCATTCTCATATTTTTCCACAAACCCGTGTTTTTTCTCCTGTGCTTTCAACTGATTAAAAGAGGAGTGCTTGATTGCATTTTTCAAACGGTTTGGATCTTTTTTCATATTTAGAAATGACTCAACTTTTCTAAATACTTTGCGCGGATTATCAAGTAGGTCCTCATAACGTAATACTAGCCGAGAATTCTCGGGGTGTTGGGTCCAGCTTTTAACATGCAGTGACCATGATGTTATTATTTGTGGGACATTCTCTTTTTCGTTTGGGGTGCCTGTCATTTCTTCGGCCATATAATCGATAGTCTCATCGATGGTGTAATCAAAGTATCTGGCCATTGAAATAGTGACATCCAGCGGGTTTCTGACGATGTAAATAGCACCTGAACTTACCTGAGAGTTATGTAATGGATGGCCTCTGAATTCACCCAGATAGTTATGGGTTTTGACAAATGTTGTTCCATTAGCCTGGCGGGCAATATCTGCGTGCACCGAAGATCTGAGGGAGCAAATTTCTTCTGTTGTGAGATCGGTAGTTAACCTTCCCGGTTCAAGGTAGGCTTGATATCTATCAGCCTTAGACTCAGCAGTAGATACTTTATAAATTGAATTGATATCGATGGGTTGTGGTGAGTTTTGTACATAGTTTTCGATAAATGCCCGCATCCAGGTATTTCCGGATTTGGGATAGGATGCTACCCAAAGCAAGTTCCCCATTGGTATTTCCTTAGCGATATAATTAGTCGTCTGCAAGACAGTTTATTTTAAGACCTCACCCTAACGTCAAACATCAATAATAACAAGAGGCAATTGATGGAATTACTGAGATATTGACTAGTCAGAATAAGTAAGGGATTACCAGTCGATTCTATAGCCCACTTTTCTGACGGTTTTGATAATGGTTGGATGACTGGTATCTGACTCTAGTTTTTTGCGTAATTCGCCAATATGGGTATCTACTGTTCTGGTTTCCACTGCCGAGGAATAACCCCACACATCCTGCATCAACTTTAGCCGGGAAATCGCTTCTCCGCGATGTGAGAGTAAATTAATCAATAGGTCATATTCTTTGGGCGCTAATATGACTTCAACATCAGATTTAAAAACCTGCCGGGCAAGAAGCTCGATTCGAATATTGTCCAGGTAAATGGTGTTCTCGCCCAAATCATCGCTACTGGCTAATGTCGTTGTTTTTCGTCGTAATAGAGCTTCAAATCTGGCAAGTAGCTCCATTAAACCAAATGGTTTTGTGACAAAATCATCGGCTCCAAGCCGTAAACCTCTCACTTTGTCTATTTCTGTGTCCCTTGCACTGAGCACTAATATTAAAGGTTTATGAGTTTTTTTTTGCAACGCTTTGAGCACTTGATAGCCATCTAGTCTGGGCATCATCAGATCGAGAATAATCAGCGCAGGGGATAATAAATCAAGCAGGCGCAATCCCTCTTCGCCATCAACCGCACAGGCTACCTGATAACCTTCTATCTCAAGGTTATTGCGTAGACCCAGAGCAAGATCCTTATTGTCTTCGATAATCAGTATGCTGGAGGATTGTTGATTCATTTTAAGTTAGAGTCTCCCATTCCAAAATAAAGCAGCAGCCACCTGTTTCATTAGTTCTCAGTGAGATACTGGCGTTTATTTGACTAATCAATTGCTTTACCAGATAAAGCCCGATACCGGTACCCGAAATTGCCGCTTCATTTTCTCCGGGCAGACGGTAGTAGGCTTGCCATATTTTCTCGCGCTGATGTTTCGGAATTCCTGGCCCCTGATCACTAATTATCAGGTTATATCCTTTGGTAGTAGCCGCAGCATGGATAGTAACGGTTTGCTTATTCGGACCATATTTGATTGCATTATCGAGTAAATTAAGGATTATTCGGAATAATATTTGGTGATTAAGGGCTAACTCGTAAGGCTCCACTGAAAGTTCGAAGGAGACATCTTTCTGCTGTGCTATCGGGGTAAATTCTCTAACTGCCTGGGTAATAATCGGAGCTATGTTTTGGCGCTGGAGTTGACTTTTTGATGATAGATCATTCTCTGAATATTTGAGAATATTATCAATTAGATACTGTAGCCTTAGTGATTCCCGATAAATGATATTAGTATATTCTTTGGTTTCCGCTGAGTTTCTAGTACGCCCCCGATGTAACATTTCGGCAAACATTTTTATCTGGGTAAGCGGTGTTCTTAATTCATGAGAAACCTCAGCAACAAAGTTTTCTCTCAGTTGATTGAGCTTCTTTTCTTTTTTCAAGAGTTGTAAACTAACGGTGAATACCGATAGTGCAACCAACATTGTAAGTAATATAATCATTATATTGTTATCGGGAAGACCGCCAATTATCAGTTGACCAGCATTTTCCTTTTTAATATATGCAGTTATTTTATGTTGGTTAAAAAGTCCATTATATTCCTCACCCAACAACTTGCTTGCGCTTTCCATTGGTATTGCTGCTTGCTGGTTATTAAATAGAACAACTCCTTTGTGATCACTGATTCTTAATGCCAACATCTGGTTGGTTGCTAAACCATTTGCTAGTACAACAGGTAATAAAGGGGCGCGATTAAAGGATTCTTTTAGCGCATTTACCAGGTATATTCTATTGACAACAAACCCAAAAAATCCTTCTTTATATTTAGTTAATACCAAACTGATTGGTTTATCGACTGTCCCCTGATGAAGCACTGTAAAGGGTTTATCGGCAAGTTGAGTCATATCGAACTGATCGAGGATATTCAGTATTTCCTGGTAATTTTCTTTTGTAGCGCATTTCTGAGGCTGAATGAGTGATTTTTCTGCGATATCAATGGAAGGTTTTTTCAGAAGATAAAAAAGTCCCAGTTGTCCTTTGTTATCGGCATCGCAAGTTATTCTTTCAAATAATTCCACGGGGGTTGATGTTGTTACTTTGAGAAGCTTATTTTGCCACTGTTCCAGATGTTTAAAGTACTGTTGATAACCAATATCTGACATTATGCGTCGCGAGTATTCCTCAATTGCTAATTGTGTATATTCAAGCAACACCTTTTGTACTAGCTGGCGCTGTTGACTAATCGAACGATAGGACTGCCATCCGAGAAAAGCCATTAGCAATAGACTACTGATCAATAAGAGCAATAGTAGGCTTTGTCTGCCCGAACTCGGTAGTTTGTTATGCTTCATGCTGTAATCATAGCCGAATTCGATAGCGCTGTAGATGGTTCGGCTGAATCTTGACCGTTTCTTGACAGTAGGTTGACCAATTGTCCAACTAATAACCTGTTTTATCACTTATTCTGTTCATTCAAAATACAAAAAGATTAGAACGGAGAAAAGATGATGTCTGAAGGTAATCGATTAATATGCAACTTAATGAAACTACACTGGTTAATTCTTTTGTTGCAATCGCCGATATTACTTTCCGCAGAGGAAAATGATATTTTCGCAAAGCCTGAGAATTTGAAAGTTTTACCTGAAGATATTTCGCCACAGTCTTTAAGGGAAACAATGAAGCTGTTCGCTATGTCATTAGGAGTTCGCTGTCAAGCCTGTCATCTTGGCGAGCCGGGTAAACCCTTGTCTAGTTTTGATTTTTCTTCAGATGATAAACCACTTAAGAGAAAAGCTAGAGTAATGCTGAAAATGGTGCAAAATATAAATCAGGTACAATTACCAAAACTCGATGCTATCGATAAAAGCGAGAGGGTAGAAGTTAGCTGCATGAGTTGTCATCGCGGACAGCAAAAGCCATTATTAATCCAGGATGTGTTAGCAGACACATTCTTCCAAAATGGAATTAGTGGGGTCATCGACAAGTATTCTGAGTTGCGAGAAAAATATCATGGTAGTCATACTTATGATTTTAGTACCAACATGTTGCCTATGTTTTCACAAGCTGTTCTGTCGGCAGCGCAATATCAAGATGATGCAGTTCGCTTGTTGGAAGTAAATGCAGAGTATTTTCCTGATTCCTGGTTTGCTTATTTTTCACTTGGCTCAGCCTACCATCAAGCTGGAAAATTAAACGCGGCGGCGTTAGCATATGGAAAAGCATTGAAGCTTAATCCTGAGGCCCTATTTGTTGAAAAGAGACTAAATAGCCTGAAAAAATAGAATTTATCATCATTTCATTAGCTTACAATAATTTCAGCTAAACCATTAAAGCCAATGAAATGATCTGTCTGGTTGTTCATTACCTGTCAAATATCCACCCAAAAATGGTATTTTTATTGCTCTTGCTTGCTTATCTATGGTATAAAGCGCGCCGTGTTAATCAAGTCGGTTAGCACCTAATCCACACGCTATTCGGCACAGCTATCAGGGTGCTCCTGTTGAGTTTATCAACAAGGGGTTGGTAGTTGGGGGTAGCGGAGGCCAAACCCTTACAAATCAGGAGTTTATAAAATGGCAAAAGTCACAATGCGTGATATGCTTCAGGCGGGCGTACATTTCGGACACCGTACTCGTTATTGGAACCCTAAGATGAAACCATTCATCTTTGGCGCACGAAATAAAATTCATATTATTAATCTTGAGCATTCACTACCTATGTTCCATGATGCATTGAACTATTTAAGTTCAGTTGCTGCAAAAAAGGGCAAAGTACTGTTTGTTGGAACCAAGCGTAGCGCTGGTAAAATTGTTAAAGAAGAAGCTACTCGATGTGGTCAGTTCTTCGTTGACAAGCGCTGGTTAGGCGGAATGCTCACTAATTACAAGACTATTCGTCAGTCTATCAACCGTTTAAAAGAGCTAGAAAAGCAGAGTGAAGACGGTACTTTCGAGCGTTTGACTAAGAAAGAAGCACTATTATTGACTCGCGAAATGACTAAATTGGAAGCAAGTATTGGTGGTATCAAGAAT
>CBDUHU010000321.1:0-4988 GCA_965366725.1 uncultured Kangiellaceae bacterium | reverse complement strand
ATAGCAATGCGGCTGATATAGCGCATAAAGCAGTTGCGGTAAATCTCAGTGACTTAGCCGCGGTAGGAGCAGAGCCAGCCTGGTTGACGCTATCCTTATCGATACCTGAATATGACGAATCCTGGATGAAAGATTTCAGCAAAGGTTTAAAACGGATTGCTGATTTCTTTGGGGTGAAAATTATCGGCGGTGATACCTGTAGAGGGCCGCTATCGATAACCGTTCAGGCTCATGGTTTTGTGCCGGAAAAAATATTTATTTCTCGTGCGGGAGCAAGTGCAGGTGATTTGATTTGTCTGACAGGTAATATTGGTGATGCAGCGCTCGGTTTGCAGGTGGCAAAAAATGAATTACAACTTTCACCTGCTCATGCAGGTCACCTATTAAAAAAATATCAGACACCTTATCCTCGTATTGCAGCAGGAATTGCCTTACGCGGCAGAGCAACGGCGGCAATTGATATTTCAGATGGTCTATTAGCAGATGTTAACCACATTAGTCAGCAAAGTGGTGTTGGTGCCTTGCTACGGTGGGAAAGAATGCCCTTATCTGATGCCGCAAAGTCTATTGACGATGCTGAGTTGACGCAAAAGGCAGTACTTAGTGGCGGTGATGACTATGAACTCTGCTTTACGGTCAGAGAAGATGAGCTGGAAGCAACCCGCTTAGCACTTGAAACGGTTGGGACTGACTGTATACCAATCGGTCGATTAACTGGAAAGCCAGGGGTAAGACTTTTACACCATAAAGAAGAGTTAGTTTTGGATAATTTTGGTTATCAGCATTTTTAATCGCAGTGTTTGAACATAATAAAAGCGTAACTACTACTGGTCAGTGACATAATGAAAACTGAAAACAAAGCAACTGCTACTCTAAGAAAAAATCCATCGGTGAAAGTCGTTTTTTCAGATATCAGGCATTTGCTGGCTTTTGGTTTTGGCAGTGGGTTAGCGCCGATAGCCCCGGGAAGTTGGGGAACCCTGGCTGCTATTCCGCTATATCTTTTGTGTGCAGAGCTTCCTTTGTTACTGTACATAAGCATTTGTATTTTGGGGGGAGTTGTTGGCATCTATTTATGCGGCTACTCGGCAAGTAATTTAAAAGTTCATGACCATCCCGGTATTGTCTGGGATGAGTTTGTAGGTTTTTTCATTACTATGACCGGGTTTACATTAAATTGGCATAATTTACTATTAGGCTTCTTTTTGTTCCGGATTTTTGATATTTTAAAGCCATGGCCGATTAAGTGGATTGACCAAAGGGTTACCGGTGGACTAGGAATTATGCTTGATGACGTTGTTGCCGGTTTGTTTGCATGGAGTTGCTTGTTTGGAATTAACTATCTATGGCTTTGAAAATAACATGTTGGTTATTAGTTTTCTTTTGTAGCACATTGCTGGCAGATGAGGGCGCAATTAAAGTCGTTGGTTTATTCAAAAATGCTGCCATGGTTGATTTTAATGGTAAGCAGAAATTCTACAAAGCTGGTCAGAAAATCTCTGCGGACATTCAGTTATTAAAAGCAGATACTCACTCAGCAACTTTTTTAATCAAAGGTGAACAAGTCGAGCTTGGGCTTGAACGAATGGTCGGTTTGCTACCGCCAGCCGCTAACAACCGAAGCACCGCTGGTAACCAACAAAAAACGGCCAAAGTTCTGCGAAATAATCGAGGGATGTTCTTAACTTCCGGATTTATCAATGGCAGAGTTGTCAAATTTCTGGTTGATACAGGCGCATCGCAAATCGCAATGAATGAAAGAGTTGCCCAGATGGTTGGTTTGTCCAGTTACAAGCTTGAAGGTGAGAAAGTACCAGTGTCAACGGCCGCCGGAGTGGTTCCAGCATGGAGAACCTATTTAAGAAAAGTACGCGTTGGCGATATTGAGTTGAGCAATGTTGAGGCACTTGTTGTTAAAGGAGCCGGGCCGGAAGAAGTTCTCCTGGGGATGTCATTTCTTAATCGGGTTAAAAAGGAAAATCGCGGCCAATTGATGATATTAACCAAGAAGTATTAAGTTCCCCCACTCAAGAGGACAGCATAGTTGAATGTGGTAGCCAATACTGAAAGACTCACTTTAAGCCGATTTTCCGAAAGCGATATAGATGGTTTTTTCGAACTTAACAATGATTCTGTTGTGCTTCAATATACTGGCGATCAGCCTTTTGCGAACAAAGCTTCAGTCGCCGATTTTATTGAGAATTATAGTCACTATAATGATTTTGGCTACGGACGTTGGTCTGTTTATTTAACAGATGCTAATCGCTATATTGGTTTTTGTGGCTTGAGATATAATTCGCAGAATCAGGAAGTTGATATTGGGTTTCGTCTATTGCGTCGTTATTGGGGACAAGGTCTGGCGACGGAAGCAGCTAAAGCATCAATTAATATTGGAATCAATCAGTATAAATTGAACTCAATTATTGGCAGAGCAATGAAGGCTAACTCGGCATCACATGCGGTGTTAACCAAACTGGACTTTCGTTTTGAAAAAGAGTTTGTCGAAAACAGTATCAACTGGAATCAGTATCGCTTTGTCGGTCGCCAGGAGTAACTAAGTAAAACTAAATCGAATAAGCGATTTTATCCAGATTCTGAATTCCTCATACATGCTCATCTATCGAACTGCTTAAAGACAAAGGGATGGTTGGATTATTGAAATTTTTTACCCATAACCGGTTAATTAAGACTATAGTGATATAAATTGTCTCTCAATCAGAGGTTGTATGAAGCAAGATGTTTGTATTCTGATGATTGGTTTAAATGGCATCGATTGCTTTTTTGGGTTGGCGACAACGCTTGAAGATAAAGGTGTTGTTGTAAACCAGACTCATTCAATTGATTCAACTCAAAAGTCTCTGTCAGGCAACCGCTACGACGCTATCCTCGTTAACCTGGAACCTGACGGTTGGGGAGGAGTGCATGGAATTGAAATACTTCCCGATATTATTGCGAGTCAATCAAGGCATAATACTGTATGTTTTTCAGTGAGCGCAGAAAGCACCACTACCCTGTTGAAAGCCGAAGTCAGGTTTCAGAGTATGCTCTCAATCATCGCTGGCTGGTTGACTTTACCCATAGAGCATGAGAAAGCTGCAAGATTGATATTGGATATTGTTCACTCTCCGAAATCACTGAGCATAAAAAATCGATTGCCTGGATCCGAAGAGTGATACATCAATAATCTTATTTTATTAGTAACGCAAAGGCCTCGTCAGCAGCTTGCAGTGTTTTATCCAAAGTTTCCTGATTATGCGCAGCGCTAATAAATCCTGCTTCAAATGCAGAAGGAGCAAGATAAACGCCTCTGTCTAACATCGCGTGAAAGAAAGTTTTGAACATTTCCTGATTGGAGTTCATTACCTGCGAAAATTGACTCACGGTTGATTCGTTGGTGAAAAACAGTCCAAACATACTTCCCACATGATTAGTGGTGAAAGGGATCTTATGCTTGTCGGCAAGCGTTTGTAAGCCTTTGACCAGTTTTTCACAATATTCATAGAGTGGTGCAAAAAATCCTGGTTCAGAAATTAACTTTAGAGAAGCTAGCCCTGCAGCCATTGCAACCGGGTTACCCGATAACGTGCCGGCTTGATAAACTGGTCCAGCGGGCGCCAATGATTGCATAATTGTTTTTTTCCCACCAAAAGCACCGACAGGCATGCCACCACCGAGAATTTTCCCCAATGTCGTTAGATCTGGAGTAACCTGGTAAAGTTGTTGTGCGCTGCCTTCCCCCACTCTAAAACCACACATGACTTCATCAAAAATTAATACTGCATGATATTTATCACATAAGGCTCTCAAACCTGACAAAAAGCCTTCTACGGGTGGAATACAATTCATATTTCCGGCAATTGGTTCAACGATTATTGCAGCAATGTCGCTCTCATTTGCTTTAAGCAACTGCTCCACACTGTCCAGGTTATTAAACTCCGCAGTTAATGTATGTTTTGCAAAATCTGCAGGAACTCCTGGTGAAGTTGGCTCGCCGAGGGTTAATGCGCCTGAACCGGCCTTAACTAATAAACAATCAGCATGTCCGTGATAACATCCTTCAAACTTAATTATCTTATTTTTGCCGGTATGGCCTCGGGCAAGCCTAATTGCAGACATGGTTGCTTCGGTTCCAGAACTGACCATTCTTACCTGCTCGACAGAAGGTAACATATCACAGACTTTTTTGGCCATCTCTAGCTCTATCGCCGTTGGTGCACCAAAGCTAAGTCCATTTTCAGCAGCCTTAATCACCGCCTGTTTAATTGCTGAGTGGTTATGACCATGGATCATTGGTCCCCATGAACCGACATAATCAATATATGCTTTTCCGTCAACATCTGTGAAATATGCGCCATTTGCTTTTTCAACAAATACAGGAGTTCCGCCTACGCCGTTAAATGCCCTGACAGGGGAATTAACGGCACCCGGAATAAATTCATTGGATTGATTAAATAGTTCAGTCGATTTATTCATAGAAATCTCATTTGTATAAAGTAATTATTAGTAAATAGTGATGGTTAACCTGATGTACCTAACCCGACGTGCCAGTTTACCGGACGTTCGTATTGAATTAATTGATCTTCGACACCCAGGATACAGGCAAATAGTGCCATTCTGATTAACACACCGTTGTCGGTCTGGCGAAAAATAGCTAATCCGGGTTCTTCATTCAGATCATTATCAAGTTCGTTGGCATCATTACGTGAATCACGTGGCAATGGGTGCATGATTACTGCATCAGGTTGGCAGTGTTCCGAGTAAATTTTCTTGTTAAGGCGAAAATATCCCCGGTATCTATTGGCTTCTTCCTGGGATGTAAATCGTTCTTCCTGTATACGTGTCTGATAAATAATATTAGCCGTTGGCAACCCCTGCTCAAGGTTGTCACCAATCTTTATCTCGTGTCCTGCATTGCTTAGTAGATCGACATACCTGGTTGGCATAGAGAGTTCTTTGGGAGAAACAAGCTGGATTTTCAAACCTTTGTA
>CBDUHU010000320.1:0-5002 GCA_965366725.1 uncultured Kangiellaceae bacterium | reverse complement strand
CATGACTTACAGACTATCTTTGATTTCGTCGGTGAATCCTGCCAGGAATCTCGAAGTAATGATTGGAAAGATTATTTTAAGGATTCAGACCATTTAATTGGTGTCTTACTCGGAGACATAAATAATTATCCAGATGTGTCAAGTCTAATAAAAGAGATTCACCTTGCTGACCAGACAATGCCAGTTTTGATGTTGGATGATGTGGCGATGTCCGGAAATATTTCACACCAGTTGTCCCAACAAATTGTCGGAAGAATTAGTTGGCCGTTAAAGCACAATGATATTCTTGAAGCAATTCATTCCTGTCAGTATTGTAGAGATAATCAACATGCGTTTAGTGAGGACGATAGCAGTTTAGAGCTTTTTCGAAGCATGACCGGGCAAAGTGAAGCGATGCAAGACATCAGGCACTTAATCGAGCAAGTCGCTAAAACTGATGCGAGTGTTTTGATTCTTGGCGAGTCAGGAACGGGAAAGGAAGTTGCGGCACGTAACCTACATTACTTATCAGATCGTTCAAACAAGCCATTTGTCCCAATTAATTGCGGTGCAATTCCGGCTGAACTTCTCGAAAGCGAACTTTTTGGCCATGAAAAAGGGGCTTTTACCGGTGCATTGACTACTCGACAGGGGCGATTTGAGTTGGCACAAGGGGGAACTATCTTTTTAGATGAGATTGGTGATATGCCGTTGCCAATGCAGGTGAAACTATTGAGAGTTCTTCAGGAAAAGACTTTTGAACGGGTTGGTAGCAATCAGTCAATTAATACCGATGTAAGAATTATTGCTGCAACTCATCGCAATCTGGATGTTGAAGTGAAAGAGAATCGATTCAGAGAAGATCTATTTTATCGGCTCAATGTTTTTCCCATTTTTATGCCTGCATTACGAGAACGCTCTGCGGATATTCCGTTGCTAATTAATGAACTGGTAGCAAGAATGGAAGGAGACAAAAGAGGCTCTGTTCGCTTGAGTCCTAATGCAGTCCAGTCTTTGATGGTTTGTAAGTGGCCAGGCAATGTCAGAGAGTTAGCAAATTTAATTGAGCGTTTATGTATTTTATATCCCTATGGTGTTGTTGACCTTAAGGAGTTACCGTTTGAATATCAAAGTAAAGACAATATAGCCAGTTATCCTCATCCTGATCTTGCAGACAGAAGAAGTAAAGTTCAACAAGCTGATACTAACCCTGCCAGAATTTCCCCCACACCATTAACCAGTTTGCCAGAAAATGGGGTTAATCTGAAAGAGTTTGTTGCTAAGTTAGAAATATCTTATATTGAGCAAGCATTAGCAGAGGCTGATTGGGTTGTTGCCCGCGCAGCTAAACGTCTTGGAATGAGAAGAACGACGTTGGTTGAAAAAATGCGTAAATATCATTTACAAAAAGCAAGTTAATTTGTTTCCATTAAATCATTAAATCATTAAATCATTAAATCATTAAATCATTAGTTTCCTCCTCTGTATTAAAGCCAACAATTTGACGGCTATCAGGTTGTTTCACTAATCAATACTCTAAGTTATTGAAAATAGAGAGTCTTTTTTTAGGCACGCTAATTGCCTTATATAATTCAAACTGTCAAATCGTAAAAAAATTGACACCAGTATTTTTTAGTGAGGTTGAAATGCCACAGTTGAAACAACAGTTTTCAGAAACGGAATACACTTGTAATAATGATGCCAGGGTTTATGTGAAAAACTATAATCCGGTGTTAAAAGAAAATTCAGAATCTTCTACTGAGAAAAAACTTCAACTGGATTCAGTGATGTCTGAATTAAATAGACTTTCTAAATCGTTTGTTGATTCTTATCAAAGTCTTGAAGGGCAAGTTGAAAAATTAAATGGTCAGTTACAGAATGAAACTGAACAAAAAAAGCATGCAGTTAATGAACAACAGAAGCTCTTAGGAGAGAAAGCTTTCCTCTCAGATAGACTGCAGAACCTATTAGCAATCATGCCAGCCGGAGTCGTGGTAATCGACGGTAAAGGTATGGTGAAAGATTGTAATGCGAAAGCCGTTGATATTTTAGGTCGACCATTATTAGGCGAACTCTGGATAAATGTAATCAATCGAGCTTTTCATCCTCAAGCAGATGATGGACATCAGGTTTCATTAAAAGACGGTAGAAAGGTTCATATTGAAACGAGAGCACTTAATTTAGAACCAGGGCAACTGGTACTATTAACAGATCTGACTAAAAGTAGACAGTTACAGGCTGAACTAACTCAGCAACAAAAACTATCAAGTATGGGAAAGATGATCGCATCGCTTGCGCATCAAATCAGAACTCCATTGTCTGCTGCTATTTTATACGGTTCTCATCTTAATAAAGATAACCTTGAACAGACTGTGAAAAAGAAGTTTAGTAATCAGTTATTAGAAAGACTTCATTTTATGGAACGGCAAATTAACGATATGTTAAGTTTTGTAAAAGGAGAAAGAAAAGAAAAATCATTGATTAGTGTTTATCAACTATTTATCAGTTTGAAAGAACTATTAATTGATTTTCCTGATTTTGTTGATATCGATTTTATTGGTAACCAAAATAGCGAGCAATATCTGTTAGCCGATAAAGACGCTGTTGTTGGGGCGATGGTTAATCTTATTGATAATGCTTGTGATGCCTGCCAGCAACAAAGTAACCCCAAGGTTAAGGTAACCTTCCAATTAACAGATAAACTGAGTGTTTCAGTAACAGATAACGGCGTCGGGCTCACAGCTGAAAGTAAGGAAAAAATATTTGAGCCTTTTTATACCACAAAAAAATCCGGAAATGGACTTGGACTTGCAATTGTCCATGGAATTATCATAGAACATTCTGGACGTATTAGTGTTAGCTCACCAAACCAAATAAATACTAATCAGTGTAGTGACAGTAAAAATGATAAGGGGGCTCAGTTTGATATTCTATTACCGCTGATTAAGAAAAACTCAGCGTCCGTTACACCGATCAGTTTACCTCAGGAGAAAAGTGATGACAGCTAATGTCCTGGTTGTTGAAGATGATAATGCGTTAAGAGACGCTCTGACTGCGAGTCTTGAAGTCAATGGCTATAATACGACAGCTGTTGCATGTGCCGAGTCCGCATTAAGCCTGATTAATCAGGGTGAATTACCTGATATGGTTATTTCAGATGTTCAAATGGGAGATATGAGCGGTATTGATTTGCTTAAGAATATCAGGCGTAGTAATTCCCAATTACCAATGATTCTTATGACTGCATATGGTGATGTTAATGATGCGGTTGCGGTAATGCGAATGGGGGCATGTGATTACCTGCAAAAACCGTTTGAAGCGAGTCGCCTGACTGACCTTATTGAGAACTATTTACCAAGGCAAGCGCTTAATGGGATCGTTATTGAAGATCCTGAGAGTCGTCAACTATTTGATTACGCAAAGAAAATATCTACGACTGATTCAAGTGTGTTGTTATCCGGGCCTAGTGGTGCAGGAAAGGAAGTTATGGCTAAATTTATTCATCAGAATTCAGCAAGAAAAAACAAACCTTTTGTTGCTATAAATTGTGCTGCAATTCCTGAAAATATGTTAGAAGCCACTTTGTTTGGTTATGAAAAAGGAGCCTTTACCGGAGCTCATCAAGCTTGTTCCGGAAAATTTGAACAAGCGCAAAATGGTACTCTGCTTTTAGATGAAATTTCCGAAATGGATTTAGCTCTTCAGGCAAAAATACTAAGAGTTATTCAAGAGAAGGAAGTAGAGCGATTGGGTGGTAAAAAAATTATATCCCTTGATGTTAGGATCATTGCTACTACAAATAGAGATCTGAAAGCCGAGGTTTCTCAAAAGAATTTTCGTGAAGATTTATACTATAGGTTGAATGTTTTTCCGATTAACTGTTTAGCTCTGGCAGATAGACCTAAAGATATTATCCCTCTGGCAGAAATGATGTTAGCGAAAAATCAGCATGTTATTTCCCGTGGTGGTTTGGAATTATCTCCGTCAGCAAAAGCCAAGTTGATGGCTTATTCGTGGCCTGGAAACGTGAGAGAGTTGGACAATTTAATCCAGCGGATTGCAGTGCTTAGTAGTGAACAGGTCGTCTTGGCGGATGATATTCATTTTGAAAATGAATCACTGACTAGTACACAGCTTGGCGAGCATACTGTTGACTCAAACAGTGAAAGTCAACTTGTCTGTGATATGCAACATCATGAGTTTCAATTAATTGTTGAGGCATTAGATAAATATAATGGCAAGAAAAAAGACGTGGCGACAGGACTTGGAATAAGCCCTCGCACGCTTAGATATAAACTCGCCAGAATGCGGGAGCTAGGATATCCAATACCTGAAAAAGGGAGAGGACGATGAAAGCAAATTTAGACCAAAGCCAATTAATAGCTCAGTTACATCGTTTAGCAGCACAAGCAAAGTCTGGCGCAACGGCATCTGAAAACTCGGTTTCTTCGCCTGCAACCGCAGATTTTGGAAACCTTTTGAATAAGGCTATTGATACGGTCAACCAATATCAGATGGAGTCAGGAAAAGCTGCAGCGCAGATTGAGTCCGGTGATGGTGGTGCGAGTCTGGTTAAAGCAATGATTGCATCGCAAAAAGCGAGTGTTGCTTTTCAGGCGACCGTTCAAGTGAGAAATAAAGTTGTCTCAGCTTATCAGGATATTATGAATATGCCGTTGTAAGTATGATTGGGAAAATATTTTTGATCACTTTATTAAATAGAGTGATTGGGTTAATTGAAGATTAAATTGACTATTAAAAATTGTCAGTTAAGTCAAATTCATCAGGAGTCACTGTGGCGGAAGCAACATCGACAGAAATGATACAGGTTGATAGTCCATCAGCGGGTTTTCTTCCGGGTATGACGACCCTGGCACCGCTAAAGCAAGTTGGTATATTAATTGGAATTGCAGCAAGTATCGCATTAGGTGTTTTTATTGCACTCTGGTCAAAAGAGCCACCAATGAGGCCGCTCGCATCTTTAGCGCCAGAAGCATCTATGGATGTGATCAACTTTCTGGAA
>CBDUHU010000319.1:0-5045 GCA_965366725.1 uncultured Kangiellaceae bacterium | reverse complement strand
CTGATGACCGTGTACTTCAAAAAACACCTTATAGTTTTGATGTTTCAGTTTGGGAATTTCTCTGGACCTTAGGTTTTGGTGCTCAACTCATAGTTGCTAAGCCTGAAGGCCATAAAGACCCTGATTATTTGCGAGAGCTAATTCAAAGGCAAGCAATTACAGTCTTACACTTTGTTCCATCGATGTTGAGTAGCATGTTGGCAGTAGTGAATTGGTCTGAATTGTCTTCCATTCGCTACGTCTTCTGTAGCGGTGAGGCGTTGCCTAAGAAGTTAGTAGATGATTTCATGGAGGTAAAACCAGTACATACTCAGTTATTTAATCTATATGGACCGACAGAAGCATCCATTGATGTCAGTCACTGGACTTGTGAAAAGAATAATCAATTGAATATCGTTCCAATAGGTCGTCCTATTAACAATACTCAGTTATATGTGCTAAATAAGCAGTTAGTTCCTGTACCTCCAGGGGTGGCTGGCGAACTCCATATTGGTGGTGATTGCTTAGCACGCGGTTATTTAAACCTGCCAGAATTAACTAATGAAAAATTTATTCCTAACCCTTTTTCAGATGTTTCAGAAGCTCGCCTTTATAAAACAGGTGATCTGGTTCGATGGTTGCCAAATAAAGAAGGCCTCTCAGGTAATCTTGAGTTCATTGGAAGAATTGATCATCAAGTAAAAATTCGTGGTTTTCGCATTGAGTTAGGAGAAATTGAATCAGTCTTATTAAAGCATAAGCAGATTTCAGAAGCGTTGGTAGTAGTGCATACTAATCAAAGCTCTAACGATAACAACTCAATAGAAAGTCATTCTGATCAAGCTAAGCGTTTAGTCGCTTACATTGTACAATCGAATGTCGAAACAAAAGAGTCATTTAACGACAAGGACGATGAAGGAATAGAGCCCCATCTTTCTGGTGATTTAATTGAGTCCTATCAAGAACTCCTCATGCAGTCATTACCTGATTACATGGTGCCTTCGATTTTTGTAGCCTTAGAAAAATTTCCACTTACTCATAATGGAAAAATTGATCGCAAGGCATTGCCTTTACCAGAAGAGTCAGCAATGCAAGTTAACCAATATGTCGCACCTGAAACAGATGTTGAAAAAATATTGTGCGAAGTTTGGCAAGATCTTTTAAACATTGAAAAAGTAGGGATCACCGATAATTTCTTTGCTATTGGCGGTGACTCCATATTATCCATTCAGGCTGTCGCTCGCTCCGCCCAGGCAGGTCTGGTTTTTACAACTCGCCATTTATTTGAAAAGCAAACCATTAAAGAGTTGGCTCTTGTAGTCAGTTTGCAATCAAAAATAGTTGCTATTCAAGACCCGGTCACAGGTGAACAGGAGTTGTTACCTATTCAACGGAAGTTTCTTTCAACAGATTTAATGGATCAGAATCACTACAATCAATCTGTATTGCTCAAAACACCAGACACCTTTTCTTTTGATGCTTTACAGAAAATTGTTTCTGCATTGTATTTACGACATGATGTCTTGCGCTTGTCTGTTGTTGCAGGAAAAGCAACATATCTTCCGGCGAATAATTTGCTCGCTAAACGGGCTACTCAGTACCATGACTTAAGTCAACTTGAGGATGAGCTATGGAAGCGAGAGTTGCTTAGTTTAGGCGCTGCGGCTAAGTCAGGACTATCCTTAGCCGAAGCAGATATATTCAGAGCTGTGTTATTTAAGGGAAAAAATGGGCAATCACGTATGTTGCTAACCTTGCACCATATGGTCGTAGACGGAGTCTCTTGGCGAATTATCCTTCGAGATATTATTCAGGCTTTTGAACAACTGCAGCAACAGGAAGACATTAAGCTTCTGCCTAAATCTTCATCTTTTAAGCAATGGGGACAATACCTGTTAGATTACGCTAACAGTGATGTTTTCCAATCTGAAAAGGATTATTGGCTTAGTCAAGTTCAAGAACCAGTGAATGCTCTTCCTGTAGATCACAGTGACATTAGCGACAATCGGGTTAAAACTACCCAGACTGTTTCGTTTCAACTAACAGCAACAAAAACTCAAGCCTTATTGAATAACTGTACGTTGACCTATCGAACACAAATAAACGACTTGTTATTGTCAGCTCTCTATTTGGGGTTATCTAAATGGACAGGTCAAACAAGATTTCGTATTGATCTGGAAGGACACGGTCGTGAATCGCTAACTGACTCACTCGATTTGTCACAAACTGTGGGTTGGTTTACAAGCGTGTACCCTGTGAATTTAGTGATGGAATCAGCAGACTCGATCCGTGACGTGATCAAAACGATCAAAGAACGATTGAGAAAGGTGCCTAACAACGGTATTGGTTTTGGCCTATTTCAACAGTTAACTAAAGATAGCGAAGGTATTTCTACGGCTCGAACCTCTGAGCTGCTTTTTAACTATCTAGGTCAATTTGATCAAACGGTAAATAAGAACAGCCAATTTCAAATAGCACGAGAGTCTGTTGGTGAAGATATTAGTTTGCAGCGCGAGCGTAGCCATTTGCTTGAACTAAACGGTATGGTCACTGGAGGTCAACTAGAGTTTTCATTAAGCTATAATCGTTTACAATATGACCAGAAGACGACAGAGTCATTTATGCAAAGCGTTAAATCTGCTTTGCACGAGATTATTGAACATTGCCAGAGTAAAGACGCAGGAGGCGTGACACCCAGTGATTTTCCTCTTAGCCATGTCAATCAAAAACAACTGGATGAGTGGTACAAAACTTATCCTAATCTAGAAAAGTTATACCCCACAACTGGATTGCAAAAAGGATTATTGTTTCACAGTAGTTTAGATAGTTCAGCCTATGTGAGCCAATTCTCTTTGGATTTGGATGGCAGACTTGATTTCGTTGCTATGCAACAGGCCTGGAACGAAGTGGTAAGGCGTCATGATGTCTTTAGAACAGTTTTTTCAAAGGATCATACGCTTCAATTAGTTTTGTCGGAGGTAAAACTAGCTTTCACTACTATCGATTTTTCCGAATACAGTGAAGCCGAACAACAGCGGCGATTGGAAAAATTATTAAAAGAAGATAAGGCGCAAGGTTTTGATTTGGAGCAAATGCCATTGATGCGCATCATTTTTGTATCTTTATCTGAGAACCGATATCGTATGACCTGGTCAAGTCACCATGCTTTGTCAGATGGTTGGTCGCAGCCAATAGTGTTTAAGGAAGTTCTAACACTCTATCAACTGCTAAAAGAAGGAAAGTCTTTATCTGAGAGTTCTTCTGCCTTATCAAAAGTAGAAGTTTATGAAGATTACATAGCTTGGTTGCAACAGCAAGATCTTGAAGCGGCAAAATCTTATTGGAAGAATAAGCTAGTTAATAGAGAAGGATCTGATCAAATCAATGCAGATGGGATAGCGCCTGAAAACTTATCCAGAGGCGGAGTATCGATTGTCGAAAAAAGTAATAGAAAACAGAACGCCACGCTCTCCAAAGAGCTAAGAATACACAGTGTAACCTTGACTCAAGAAAAGAGTACTCAACTACAATCTTTGGCCCAGCATCACCATGTAACTTTGAGCACACTGGTTCAAGCGGCTTGGGCATATTTATTACATTGCTATAGTGGCAAAAAGCAAGTAATTTTTGGTGAGACAATTTCAGGTCGCCCTGCAGAGTTAAAAGGTGTTGAAGAAATGGTAGGGATGTTTATCAATAGTATCCCTGTGTGTGTCGAGGTTGAACTTGAACAGGAAATAAGGCCTTGGCTGCAATCCATTCATCAATCCAGTATTGATAGAGTTGAGCACGGATTTTTACCCTTATTTGAGATTCAAGAGCTAAGTTCTGTAGATAAACGTAACAGCGAGGATGGATTAGCAAATCGAAGTTTATTTAACACCTTGTTAGTGTTTGATAATTATCCTGTCGATCAAGCATTAAAAGAAAACATGGAAAAATCAGGGTTAACCATTACTGATATAATAAGTGATCAACAAAATAATTATGGTTTGACTCTGAGGGTAGTACCTGGGGGCGGCCCTGCACAAGAGCAGATGAATTTTGCTCTTTTATACCAATTAGAAAATTATGAAAAGGAGACAATCGAGAGACTTTCTGGTCATTTTGAAATGGTACTGACTGGATTATTGAATCATAAATTTCAAACAGTGGGTGAGTTGCCGATTTTAACTTCTAAAGAAGAAAGTCAGTTATTGGTTGAATGGAACGATACCGCTGCAGATTATCCAAAAGCAAAGTGTGTTCATCAACTTTTTGCTGAGCAGGCAGCACTAAACCCTGACAAAATAGCTGTTGTGGATGCGCTACAACCAGGAGCAGATATCAAAGGAGAATCAAAGCAACTGACTTTTAAACAACTCTATACGCAAAGTTTTGACTTAGCTTTATTTTTACAATCTCAGGGAGTTGTTCCAGATACCTTAATTGGTCTCTGTACCGAAAGATCCGTGGAAATGATGGTTGGAGTAATGGGCATATTACAAGCCGGTGGTGCTTATGTACCGTTGGATCCTGACTACCCTGATGACAGACTGGCATATATGCTGGAAGACAGTAAAGCTAGCATCGTAATTACTCAAAGCAGCTTTAAAGATAAAGTAAAAGGGTTAGTCAAAAAAGGAACCCGGATTATTACATTAGATGAGAAAGCATGTTTGCCAAATGAATATGCTGCTGAATTAGAAAGGAAGGAAATTAAATTAAGGGAAGATGTGAACTCCAGTAATTTGGCTTATGTAATCTATACATCTGGTTCTACAGGGCAACCTAAAGGAGTGATGATTGAGCACAGTATGGTTGTCGATTATTGTTATTCTGTATTCAAAAAAATGGATTTAGATCTTTGCGAAACATTCGCATCAGTTTCCACATTCTCCTCAGATTTAGGAAACCTTGCGTTATATGTCCCTATGTTGTTTAGCAAAACGTTATATTTATTTTCTAATCAATATGTCAATGACCCGATTGAGCTACACAATTATATAGATAAGCATCCTATTGATTGTATGAAGATAACGCCATCACACTTTGAAATGTTTAAAGTTGCAGATACAAAAATTGTT
>CBDUHU010000318.1:0-5048 GCA_965366725.1 uncultured Kangiellaceae bacterium | reverse complement strand
GTCAAACAATCTTGCTTGATAAAGACTTTGTTGCAATAGAGCACGCAAAAAAGAATATCCAAAACAACAATATCAGTAATGCGACCGCAATGTTAAGCAATGGATTTTCCTCACTTAAAGAACAAAAATTTGATTTAATCGTATCCAACATACCAGCTAAAGTCGGTAACGATATGCTTTATCTGTTCTTATATGATGCCTACTATCACCTGAAACCCGGTGGTAAATTTGTTGTGGTAACGGTCAATGGTTTACGTCACTTTTGTAAAAGAACATTTAATGAGGTTTTTGGTAATTATAAAAAGGAAAAACAGGGAAAATCTTATACCGTCTCTTCAACCACCAAAAACCTATAGTCTCTTCCAGATTAGTAGATCTGCGGCTTAACTAAGTCCAAAACGGATAACCCGCAGAATTTAATTGATAGCCTGTTAAAAGAAACAGTATCAGCAGGCTAACCAACCTGAAATCAGAATAAGAAGAGCCAGTATGTCTATCAAGACTATTCAATGGCACCGACATAACCAAACGAAAGTCCTTGTTAACTTCTAGTAAACTTACTTTATTTCCTTTTATAGATGCTCTGCTCATTTAGATGCTCTCCTAAAGAAACATACTTACTTTTTCGGAAAATATCTTTGTCGTCCATATCCAGACATCAATGCTAAATCTAAGCGATTATCAATTAGCCGAGTCGGCATAGCATACTTTTATCCACTAAAATAGAGAATAATGCTCGACTCAGTGAATAAAGTCTTATTTTTTAAATAATCTTCATGAATTTTGGCAATTTGGCGTGACTTTTGTTTATAAAACATCCATAAAAAGTATTCCACAAAAACTGTGGATAACTTTGGGGAAAAGAATATTAAAACTCTCTCTATCCCGCATTATCCCTTAATGCGATTCAAATTGTACGTTTTTTGACCAGCAACAACAATATTCTTTTAAATCAATAACTTATATTATTTTTTAGAAAAATCAGCAAGTTAACGTCAGCTAATTTCTTTTGTCAGGGGTATATCAGGAGAGGTAATATTTTTCTGTGGATTCTTGTTGACATAGCGCTCAATTTTTGGTGTAAAAACTGATGAAACTTACGAAAAGACCTGATTTTTGCTTATCATCAGTGGTTCAACGTAAAGTAGTCACTTACATGATGTAAATACAGCTTAATTAGCACTATAAAATGTGTTTTTTATAGCAAAAACGTATATTCATAGTACACCAGTTAAAAATTTCAATTAATTGAAGGACTTATTAAAAACTCTAGAATATGAACACTCCAGGATAAGGCTATCAGCCCAACTTTAGATTGATCTTAAGATCAGATAGCGGAATCAAAAAACCAGTAGCAAGCCAAAATAGCGGCAACGATGCCAGCGATGTCAGCAGCGATTCCGCAACCAATTGCATGACGTACTTTCTTTATCCCAACACTACCAAAATAAACAGTTAATACATAAAAGGTAGTCTCTGTACTGCCCTGCATAACGGCGGCAACTTTCGCAGGAAACGAATCAACACCGTGAACGGACATCGTTTCCAACATCATCGCTCTGGCACCACTGCCACTAAACGGTTTCATTATCGCTGTTGGTAACGCCTCGACAAACTGAGTATTTCCACCAGTGTGTGATACAATCCAACTTATCGTGCTCACTAGCATATCCAGCACCCCGGAGGCTCTTAAAACACCAATAGCAACAAGCATAGCAACCATATAGGGCACAATTCTGATAGCTATTTGAAGTCCCTCTTTTGCCCCTTCAATAAAACCATCATAAACTTCTACTTTGCGAAAGTGGGCTACTAAAAGCACACTTATCACCATAATCAACAACAAACCATTTCCAACCGCCGCTGAAATTTCACTCATTTGCTCTGTTGGAACACTGTTTAACCATAAGATTAAAACAGCTAACACTGCTAACAAGCCAGCAAAATAACCAAATATAACCTTATCTATCAAGTTAATTTTCTGGATAATTGCAACAGCTAATAACCCCACCATCGTCGACGCCAGCGTTGCAATCAATAGCGGTAAAAACACTTCAGCTGGCGCGCTTGCCCCCTGTTGAAGTCGATACATAATAATAGTGACTGGCAAAATCGTAATCGACGATGTATTAAGCACCAGAAAAAGGATCTGTGCATCGCTGGCTCGTTGTTTATCATCATTTAACTGTTGCAGGCTCTCCATCGCTTTCAGACCAACCGGTGTAGCAGCATTATCAAGCCCCAGCATATTTGATGCCATATTCATGCTCACATAGCCTAATGAGGGGTGTCCTTCAGGTATCCCTGGCATTAATCGTTTAAACAATGGGGCCAAGGCTCTGGCCAGGTTCTGAGCCAAGCCAGAGTGCTCTGCCAGCTTTAAAACCCCACACCAGAAAGTCAGTATTCCGACAAGACCAATCGATATTTCAACGCTTAAGCTGGCCATTTTAAAGATACTTTCAGCAATCGCGTTAAATACCAGATAATCACCACTCAATATCCACTGATAGATAGCAGCAACAAATGAAACAACAAAAAAACCTAACCAGACTTTATTCAGCATATCAGTAACATCGAATAGCTTTAGTATTGACATCAGATACTACCGATTAGAGAATTGACATTCAATGACTCCTCGCCTAACTGATAATTTATCGACTCAAGCTAAAATAAACCGACATTTAACTGCCAAAAGAAATACTAATTTTGTATAATCCCTCACCAATCAATGTGCACTTGTTAATTGTCCTGTGCGACCTTCTTTATAGTTCGGTAGTAGCCTAAATATGAACGACTCCAAAAATATCTCTAAAGATCGGAAGATAGAGTTAAATAAACTGCAAAAAAACTTGCGCCGTTATGTAGGCCGTGCAATCGAAGACTTCAATATGATTGAAGATGGCGATAAAATAATGGTATGTCTGTCAGGCGGTAAAGACAGCTATACAATGCTCGAAATCTTACGTATTTTACAAAAAAATGCGCCAATCAAGTTTGAGTTAATTGCGGTTAATCTTGATCAAAAGCAACCGGGCTTTCCCGAGCATATTTTACCGGATTATCTCTCAACGCTAGATGTACCCTTTCATATCATCGAAGAAGATACTTACAGTATTGTGAAAGACAAAATACCGGAGGGCAAAACCACCTGCTCACTATGTTCAAGGCTTAGACGCGGTATTATCTATTCCTGGGCCCAGGCCAACAAAGTTAACAAAATTGCCCTGGGGCATCATCGTGAAGATATTATCGAGACACTCTTTTTAAATATGTTTTTTGGAGGTAAGTTAAAATCGATGCCACCAAAACTACTGAGTGATGATGGTAAGAATACGGTAATCAGACCACTTGCCTACTGTAAAGAAGCGGAAATTGAACGTTTTGCCGAACTGAAAGACTTTCCGATTATTCCTTGTAATCTTTGTGGTTCACAGGAAAACCTGCAGCGTAAACAGATAAAACAAATGCTCAATCAATGGGAAAGTCAGTTTCCTGGGAGGCTGAATAGCATTTCCCGCTCAATCGGTAATGTGGCTCCTTCCCATTTGATGGACACTTCATTATTTCCCTTTAAAGACCTATCCAATGAAACTGACTTAGCGCAGGAAACAGATATGCTTTTTGATCAACCGGAATACCATCCTACAGAAGTAGTTAAACCAGAACCGGTAGCAGCTGAATTTGCAGCAATTAATATTAAAAACCTTTCCTGAAACGCAACATCAACTTTAAATAGTTGGTTGAAACTTACTGGCTGATTCAAACAGCCAGTTAACATTCGATGGATATTGTCGTCAAAGTTACATCAGAATGAAACTTGCGATAGTAACAGTCAGCAAACAAGTGATTAGTTAACCAAAAATGGACAGAGTCAACATCCTGGACTTATTTTAATAATGCATGACCTTCTGGTAATTGTTTAGCGATCCAGAGAGAGAGTTTATGTTTCATATTTAGTTGATTCTCCTGATCTTTTGCCAAAGGTTGTATCATTTTGTCACTAACCAATAATCGATAGAGGCTTTCAACTTTATCTTTTGCTGAATTAGTCGCAGCGAAATTCTTATAGCCTCTGTTAACCGCGTACTTCTCGCCAATTTGAATTGCCATTTTAAGTAAAGCACCTTCATTTTTTAGCTTCTTCATTATTAACTCCTGAAAAATTTCCCTCACAATAATCAATCCAACACTGGAAGTAAACCATTGAATATAGTCAATTATCTCCTCATTTGAGGATGTTTTAACCAAGTTTAATATTTTGTTGCATTTATAATTAAACTTTTTTGATAAAATACGTCTAATCACTGGATAAAAACACTGTTTTCAGTTAAAAATGCACCCCTCTCCAGAAAAGACTCGATAAAGGCACTGTTTGGTATGTCATTAAAGGAAAGCGATATCTCATCAGTTGAAACTGATGAATTACTCAATCAAAAATTTGCAAAGTTAAAGAACAACCTTTGCCAACAAATAATTGGTCAGGAAGCATTAGTTGATAGACTGATGATTGCCTTGCTGGCAGATGGCCATTTGATCGTTGAAGGAGCCCCAGGGCTTGCCAAGACAAGAGCAATTAATGCGTTGTCTAAAAGTATTGAGGGTGATTTCCACAGAATCCAGTTTACGCCGGATCTATTGCCCGCCGATCTTACCGGTACTGAGATATACAGACCTCAGGACGGCAGTTTTCGATTTGAAAAAGGACCATTATTTCATAATCTTATATTAGCCGATGAAATTAACCGTGCACCTGCAAAGGTTCAATCGGCTCTACTTGAAGCAATGGCAGAGAGGCAGGTAACTGTTGGTAGTAAAACATATCCGCTTCCCCCTCTATTTCTGGTTATGGCAACGCAAAATCCGATAGAACAGGAAGGTACTTACCCATTACCGGAGGCTCAACTGGATCGCTTTTTAATGCATGTAAAAGTGGGCTATCCAGATGCAGAAGCTGAATCACGGATACTCCAATTAACACGTGCTGAAGCGCACAAAAGCTACCATGAAGTTGAATCTATCGATCTGGAACAAGATGATCTTTTCCT
>CBDUHU010000317.1:0-5075 GCA_965366725.1 uncultured Kangiellaceae bacterium | reverse complement strand
CATCTACTGCAACAATATGAGTTTTGATATCTTCATTTTCACCCATAGCGCCATGTAAGCCTGAATCCTTTAAATCAACCTCTGAATAAAAAAGCGCCGTTGTTTCATTGGTTCCACCAGGACTTAAGTAGAAGTTTCCAATCAGTTCTTCGGCATTACACGAATAACCGGTTTCCTCTAAAACTTCACGTTCAACAGCGATCTTTTTGTCTTCGCCATCTTCAACTATTCCGGCTGGTAATTCATAAATCCACGGGTTAACAGCGTTTTCTAGTGGACCAATGCGAAACTGTTCAGTTAATAACACGCTATTGCTGGCTTTATCAAACATCAGCACCGCGACGGTTGGTTCGCGCACCAGTACTTCGCGCTTATGAATACGGCTTTTACTGCCATCAAATTTGCAATATTGAATGGTATGTCGCTTTAACTTGAAGAAGCCATCATGACAGAGTTCGCTGTCGTGAATTAGTTGGTTTTTATCAAAGCTTTCCTGGGATTCAAGTTTGTTCACACATGTACTCCATAGAGTCGGTGGTTAAATATATAGCTAGCAATCATGCCATCAAGATAATTCTTAAATCGAGATTCAAACAAAAAGTCTGGACGAGGATAGTCAGAAATTAGTTCTCTGATCAAACTACTATGAACAGGGATTCTCTCGCTGACTGTTCTCAAATGCCAACGGTTAACAATTTCTTCTCCACGATAAAACTTACTCCAGGTTTCATGAGTGGCATTGTCAGGTCCAATAATAAAAGTTAACTCCGGTTGAATGTTGGCATTTAGATAACGCTGTTCTAGCTCATTTAAAACATCAAAAGTATAAACGGGCTTGTCATTGTCAAATCCTAAGTCTCTTTCAATAGCAGAAGTCACAATTGTTGTTTCATGTTCAAATTTCAGATGTTTTTCCGCATGAAATGCCTCGCCAAGCATACTAGCCATATAGAGCCTGTCTTGATAAGGCACCATATCCTTTCCAAATGCATGTCGATAGCTTGGGATCAATAGGATTTCATCATAGTCCTTATAGATCTGCTCAATAATGTCTTTATGTCCCAAATGAGGCGGGTTAAAAGCAGAACCAATGATCCCGATTTTTTTTATAGTCATAGCCATTCTCCTATTCCCCCTTTTTCTACTTTTATGCTCATAGTTGACATAATAGTATAGTGCATGTACTATTAATAGTGCATCAAGTGCACTATTAAGTCAAATGATAAATTAGATAGCTTAAAAAGAAGCTAAAAGCCGCACTTGAACAGTTTCTTAAGAGAAGGGGAGTGATAATGAAAGTACTAAATTCAAAGCATACAGCGGCATTTGATATTGATGCACAATATACTTTTACGCCTGAATGTCCGGATGAATTACCTGTTGCCGGTGGAACAGAGATTGTTAATGCGCTAAATGAACAAGCCAAGCTGGCATCATTAAGAATAGGATCAAAAGATGCACATAGTCCAAGAGCTATCTGGGTGGCTGATGAGAATAAACCGATGTTTAGTCCTGTTGAGGGAGAGAACGTGGATATCGCATGGAATCAGCACGCGGTGCCAGGTACCAAAGGATTTGAGTTAATTGAGGGGCTACCAAAGCCAATTGATTATGATTTTTTTGTATGGAAAGGTATGGAGTTAGATATTCACCCATATGGTGCTTGCTATCATGATTTAAACGACAAAATGAGTACTGGTGTTATTGAGTATTTAGAATCAAAAGGGATAGAGAATGTAATCGTCGGCGGATTGGCAACAGACTATTGTGTTAAAACAACTGCTTTTCAGCTACTCAAGGCTGGATTTAGAGTGATTGTCAATTTGCAAGCATGTCGAGGAGTCGCAAAAGACACTGTTGATAAAGCGATTGAAGAAATGAAAATAGCGGGAATTGAAATATTTACCGAAACTAACCAGTTACAAGCTCGGTTTTAAGATGAACGACTAGTTTTGAATTTTGATACTCGAACTTAAGGATAAGAAAATGGCTAATAAAAATAACTATATTATTCGATCATTATTAGATACAGACTTATATAAGCTGACTATGATGCAAGTAGTTCTTCATCATTTTCCAGCTGCTGAAGTTGAGTACCTTTTTAAGTGCAGAACAGAGGGGGCTGATTTAATGCCTCTGGCAACTGAAATAAGAGACGAAATTAAGAATTTGTGTGAGTTGAAGTTTACCGAAAATGAAATTCATTATTTGAATAATATTTACTATTTAAAATCCGATTTTGTTCAATTTCTTAAGTTATTTCAACTTAATGAAAACTATGTACGGATTGGTAAAGATGAAGATAACCAGTTGGAAATTAAAGTGGTTGGCCCCTGGTTGCATACAATTATGTTTGAAGTACCTATTTTAGCAATTGTTGAGGAAGTCTTTGCCAGACATTATCATGCAGATATCGATATGCAGGTTGGTCAACATCGGTTAAAGGAAAAGACTGATTTGATCAAGAAGCATCCGCTTAAAGACAAGTTGAAGATTATGGAGTTTGGTACAAGGCGTCGTTTTAATCGGGAATGGCACAAACAGGTTCTGGAACATTTAAACAGAAGTGTTGCAGATAACCTGGTTGGAACTAGTAATATTTACTACGCCAGAGAAACTGGAATTACCCCTCTTGGCACAATGGCACATGAATATTTGCAAGCATTCCAGGCGCTAGGGCCAAGGTTAGTTGATAGTCAGAAAGAGGCGCTTGATGTATGGACTAAAGAATACCGTGGTGACCTGGGGATTGCATTAACTGATGTTGTTGGTGTGGATGCATTTATTAAGGACTTCGACCGTTATTTTGCCAAGCTGTTTGATGGTGTGAGACATGACAGCGGTTGTCCGTTTGAGTGGGCTAGAAAAATGATTGCTCATTATGAAAAGCTGGGAATAGATCCAAAAACAAAGACTTTGGTATTTAGTGATGGATTAGATATTCCACTCGCGTTTGAGCTTTTAACCGAGTTTCATAAAATAACTAACGTGGTATTTGGAATAGGCACAAATTTGACGAATGATGTTGGAATAAAGCCACTTAGTATTGTGATGAAAATGACTCAATGTAACGGACAACCAGTGGCAAAAATAAGTGACAGTCCAGGAAAGACAATTTGTAAAGATGAGGGGTACTTATCTTACTTAAGAAAAGTATTCGCTATAGATTGAGTTAAAGGGCAATAAATAGAAACAAATACTCAATAGAAAGAATATCGATAAGAAGATTAAAAAATTGAAGGAGAGCGTTATGAATCGCTCATTAGAGAAAATTGTACTAGCACAGTTGAATTTTACAATTGGTGATATAGAAGGAAACTTAAACAAGATAATTGAAGCTTATCAGAAAGTAAAAAACGAAAGTGCTCTGTTTGTGTGTAGTGAGCTAGCTATCACAGGATATTATCCTCAAGATTTATTGTTAAGAGAACCCCTACTATTACAACAATGGCAAGCGTTACAAATGTTAAAGCTCGAAACAAAAGGATATTCTTGCGGGATTGTTGTTGGGTTTGCAGCAAAAAATAATTCGGAATTTGGTAAACCACTATTTAATGCTTTGGCTGTACTAAAGGATGGAGAGCAAATATTTGAATATCACAAACAATTGCTTCCTACATACAATGTGTTTGATGAAGCTCGTCATTTTTCTGAAGGACATAAGGAAAACTGGTTTCATATTGATGGAAAGATGATAGGCTTTTTAATTTGTGAAGATGCCTGGTATGAAGAAAATAAAAATGTTTATAGAACTGATCCTGTTCTTGAACTTGAGGGGAAGAAGTTAGATTGTATTATCAGTATTAACGCATCCCCTGGTAATTTAGGGAAACAAGATGAAAGACTCAGACTGGCAAGTCGTATAGTAGAGCGAACTCAAGCTCCTTTTATTTATGTTAATCAAGTAGGTGCTAACGATGAATTAGTATTTGATGGTGCTAGTTTTATGCTGGATGGTAAAGGTAAATTAATCGCTCAAGCGAAGTCATTTGAAGAGGATTTAATTAGTGTTGACCTTAATGATAATGCGTCAGAAGTTTTTTTTGATGCTAACAAAGAAGAATTTTTAAGGAAACAATTAGTGCTTGGTATAAGAGATTATGTTACCAAGTGCGGTTTAACTAAGGTCGTAATAGGATCTTCTGGGGGGATCGACTCAGCCGTGACTCTGGCTATATGCGCGGAAGCCTTGGGGAGAGATAATGTTGTCGCTATAACTATGCCATCAAAGTATTCATCTGAAGGAAGTGTGGATGATTCGGCTACTTTGTGTCAAAACCTGGGTGTTAAATTACTTTATGCGCCGATAGCTGAAGAGTTTGAGCTAGCTGTTAAGCGGTTTGAGTTGATGTCAGGCGAAAAACCATCTGGCCTGACTCAGGAGAATATTCAAGCGAGAATTCGCGGTCGAATATTAATGGAGTATAGCAATCATTTTGCTGCACTAGTGATTTCAACCGGTAATAAAAGTGAAATGAGTGTGGGATATGCAACACTTTACGGTGACATGAATGGTGGTGTTAATCCATTAGGTGACCTTTATAAAATGGAAGTGTACGCGCTGGCTAAGCATTTTAATGAAGAAGCGGAAAAAGAAATTATCCCTAATGTCATTATCGAAAAAGCACCAAGTGCAGAGCTTGCAGAAGATCAGGTTGATAGTGACTCTTTACCAGAGTATCCATTACTTGACGCGATTCTGAAGCTCTATATCGAAGAGGATTTGTTAGATAGCCAACAGGCTAAACAATGCCATGAAGTGATAGAGAAATTTGGTGCTAGCAAGCATGAGGTAGAACGTATTCATCGATTGGTTGATAGAGCTGAGTTTAAACGTAGACAGGCGCCACCGATAATTCGAGTTCAGAAAAGAAGCTTCGGTATGGGACGTTGGTTGCCAGTGGCAGCGAAGTACTAATTAGAGAAAAAAGTAATAAGGTATAAAACATGAAAGTAATGGAAGGCGATTTAATTTCTCTCGCTGAAGAAGGAGTATTTGATGTCATTATTCATGGTTGCAGCTGTTTGTGCACAATGGGAAGTGGCATTGCAAAGACAATAAAACACCAGTATCC
>CBDUHU010000316.1:0-5106 GCA_965366725.1 uncultured Kangiellaceae bacterium | reverse complement strand
ACTGAGTTTTCAATGAACCAGAAATACTGGCTCATTAAAACAAACCTAAGCAACACACTCTGTGGCTAGTTCTGTTTGCGACATACATAGCTCAACAAACTCAGCAGTCACTAATTCTGGCTCTGAAGATTGTGTGATTGCAGAGATCATTGCGACCCCATCAACAGCACAATTGAGCACTTCTGATATTCGTGTTCGGTCAATTCCACCAATTGCCACCAGCGGATAATCCAAGGCTTTTCGCCAATAAGACAAACCTTTACTGCCTTGAGGCTGCCAGGGCATGATTTTACTATTGGTATGATAAATAGGCCCACAGGCAATATAGGAAGGTTTATATAGCAGTGCTTTTGCAACTTCCAGATGGCAATGAGTACTAATTCCTAAACGACAACCAGCATCATAAATCGCTTTAATATCTGCAGTATCAAGATCCTCCTGTCCTAAGTGAACCCCATACGCGCCTGATTTAATCGCAATTTGCCAATAGTCATTAATGAACAGGCGACATTGCTTATTTTCTGCGATATTGATGGCCTCTTTAATCTCATTTTCCAACGCTTCACCTTCCAGATCTTTGACCCTCAATTGAACCGTCGTTACTCCAGCATCACAGAGTTTTTCTATCCACGCAGCCCGTTCAACAATTGGATAAAGGCCAATTGATGGCTGATTACACTCGGGAAAGCGAGGACTAGCAAAATCAACCTCTGCTGACTGACTTAAAACAGGTATATCAACCTGACGATCAGGAAAACCTTTGATTGCAACCGGTCCTTTATCGCTGGCGATACTGTAACTTTCCCTTAACCCCTGATTCACTGCCATTTTGCCAATAATGACGGCATCATACATGGAATAACCTAACGCCAGACTGCTCGCAATACTGGAAGCGAGAGCACAACCAGTTCCACGACAGTTATCTGTTTGTTGGCGTGGACTAGATAACCAGAAGCAAGATTCTTCATTAGCAAAAAAATCCTGACACAAATTGTTTGATTTCAGATGTCCACCTTTGATCAGAACATTTTGCGCACCGAGAGAAATCAGCGAATGTGCAGCCAGCTCTACATCATCGGTACTATTAATAGATAAATGAGTCAGCAGACTCGCCTCATCAATATTAGGAGTGATTAAAGTACAGTAAGGTAAAAGAGCATCAGCAAGCGCTGGCAGGTTCTTAATATCAAAAAACTCATAGTTGCTGGTTGAGGCAACGACCGGGTCAAAGATTAGTGGCAGTTCAGTATCCGCAACAAAGTCAGCAATCACTTTTACCTGAGATATTTCTGCAATTAAGCCAACTTTTATCATGCTAATTGGATAGTGGCTTACCGCAACAAGTTGTTGCTTCAATACTGTTGCATCAACACAATTGACAGATAGAACGGTTTGATTGTTCTGCGCTGTATTAGCAGTGATCGCATTAACCGAGTGAACGTCAAATGCAGTTTGAACTTTAATGTCCATCTGCACTCCAGCCATACCGGCAGAGTCGCTGGCAGCAATGGTTAAAACGACAGGTTTATTTGTATTTATCATTAATATCTTTCTTAAATAGTCAGGTTAAAGGCTAATTTTGATGCCAGAATGGCGTACCAACAACCGGAGTGCTGGGTCTGGCCATATCCCGCGCGGGGATGATACCTGATTCAAAGGCCTGACGACCAGCTAACATTGCATATTTAAATGCTGATGCCATTTTTACGGGGTCGCAAGCTTGGGAGATAGCAGTGTTCAGTAATACCCCGTCAAACCCCATTTGCATAGCTTCTACCGCGTGAGATGGTGCACCGATCCCCGCATCAACAATAAGTGTGATATCCGGTAGCCGCTCTCTTAGAGTTTGCAATGCATAAGGATTAATTAAACCTCGACCAGTTCCAATCGGTGCCCCCCATGGCATTAAAATCCGACACCCCGCAGCAACCAGCTTTTCCGCTAAAACCAGATCATCGGTGCAATAAGGAAAAACCTCAAACCCTTGTGATATAAGCTCTTTGCTAGCTTCTAGTAATGCGAATGGATCAGGTTGTAAATTATAATCATCACCAATCACTTCTAACTTGATCCAGTGGGTTGAAAACAACTCTCTTGCCATCTGAGCAGTTGTTACGGCCTCTTTTACAGAATGACAACCAGCGGTGTTAGGTAGTATTTCAAGGTTTAATGTCTTGATCAAATCCCAAAAGTCCTGCCCTCCAATACCATCTGACTGTTGTCGCCTTAATGAGACAGTCACCACTCCGGCAGCAGAACTTTTAATCGCTTGCTGCATCACTTCAGGCGACGGGTACTGAGCCGTTCCAATCATTAATCGGCTGGTTAATGTTTTATCAGCTAACTGCCACATACTTTTTTCACCATTGATATATTGAAACCCGTTTCTATTGTGAACAACTAAAGCCAACTGGATGACTCACCAGTTAAGCTGAAAGAACCACTTTCCCATTTCGCCTAGCCTCCCTGCATTGGCATTACCAACTCAATATGATCGCCGTCTTTCAGATCAACCGTATGATAGTTAGCCTTAGGAATAAACTGATGATTCACTGCGACTGCGTAGTTTCTCCCGGTCAACCCTCTTTCGTCCAGCAAACAACTAAGGCTTGTTACCTGAGTAATATAAACTTCTCCATTAACAAATAGTTGACTCAAGTGTGTTGCCCTCTTTATCGATTGAATGAAATAA
Source organism: uncultured Kangiellaceae bacterium (assembly GCA_965366725.1). GTDB lineage: Bacteria > Pseudomonadota > Gammaproteobacteria > Enterobacterales > Kangiellaceae > Aliikangiella. The sequence continues at coordinate 2,414 of CBDUHU010000316.1, read as the reverse complement.
CATAGGAAAATCCGAAGATTGAGTTTTTTTTCCCGATAGGAATTCTGCTACTTGTTCGGCTAACGCAGGAGCGAGCAAAAAGCCATGACGAAATAGTCCATTAACCCGAATTAGCCCATCGCTAACTTGAATCCTGGGTAAATTATCTGAAAACGCTGGACGACAACTGGTTTTTGACTCCAATAGTCTAGCTTCTGCAAAACCCGAATGTAGACTATAGCTTGCACTTAGCAACTCTAAGGCGGAACGAACACTTATCGGGCTGCTATCATCAGACTCAATTTGAGTCGCACCGACGATGTATAAATCATCTTTATACTTTGGAACTACATAAAGACGGTAACGTGGATGCATTAACCTGATTAACCGATTTATTTTAACTTCTGGGGCTTGAAGCAACACTAACTCCCCTCGCACCCCTCTTAACTGAGTTAAATCCGGCTTAGCCCCCAAGCCTCTACAATCAATGACCCAATCAAAATTATGCTGATGTCGATTTACTTTGACGTAGTGAGCACCAAGTTCAGAAATTTCAGTATGAGCATACCAATGAACCCGTTTAGCCAGTAACAAACCAGCTAATGTTTGCATAACACAACGGGTACATAACCAGGCTTCCAGAGGCAGATAAGTCGCCTGAGAAAAATTTACCGCAAGTTCAGGTTCCAAAGCCGATAACTCGGATTGCTGTATTATCTTTGGGTGCAGCGCTAAATTAAGTCTGTCTTTTGAGCTTAACTTATACTTAAGCTGCTGATTAAATCGGATAAAGTCGGGTTTATCATCAGGGTGACTAACAATCAAACTTCCCAGCTGTTTGAACCCAACATCAGAACTAAACCCTCGAATTATTTCAGGCCATAATGAAAGCGAATGCATTCCCAGCTGAAAAACCAATAACTCAGCAGATTCAATTTCGGAATAAGGTGTTAGCATTCCTGCAGCAGTATATGCAGCAGCATTTCCCTGCTCGATAGGGTCCTTATCAAAAAGCGTAATCGAGTGTCCTTGATTAACTAATTGCCAGGCTAAAAGGCGCCCCATAATACCGGCACCAACAATACCGACTTTGATATTGGAGCAAGTCAAAATAACAACCAGAATAAAGTTCTTCGGGATATAATATTATGCTTGTTCAACATAAATCTTTGCACCCTGATTAATAAATTCTGCCGACTTTTTGCGCATGCCGCTTTCAGCATAGTCACGAACTTCCTGACTAATTTTCATTGAGCAAAACTTTGGTCCACACATTGAACAAAAGTGAGCAACTTTTGATGAATCTTTTGGTAAGGTCTCATCGTGAAACTCACGAGCTCTGTCAGGGTCAAGTCCCAGATTAAACTGATCCTCCCAACGAAACTCAAATCTTGCTTTGGACAACATATCATCACGGTAACGTGCTCCCGGATGACCTTTAGCAATATCAGCCGCATGAGCTGCAATTTTATAAGTAATAATTCCTTCCTTAACATCATCACGATTGGGCAGGCCTAAATGCTCTTTAGGCGTCACATAACAAAGCATCGCACATCCATACCACCCGATCATGGCCGCACCAATTCCGCTGGTAAAATGATCATACCCCGGTGCTATGTCAGTCGTCAGTGGTCCTAATGTATAAAATGGTGCCTCGTCGCAATGTGCTAACTGCTTATCCATATTTTCCTTTATCATATGCATCGGGACATGCCCGGGACCTTCAATCATGACCTGCACATCGTGTTTCCAGGCAATTTTCGTTAGCTCACCTAAAGTCTCCAACTCTCCAAACTGTGCGGCATCATTTGCGTCGGCTAATGAACCCGGCCTTAATCCGTCACCTAAGGAGAAGCTGATATCGTAAGTCTTCATAATTTCACAAATATCCTCAAAGTGCGTATAGAGAAAATTTTCCTGATGATGGGCAATACACCATTTAGCCATGATAGAACCACCACGAGAAACGATCCCTGTAACTCGCTCAGCCGTCAGTGGAATATAGCGAAGCAGGACACCAGCATGAATAGTAAAATAGTCGACACCTTGCTCAGCCTGTTCGATAAGTGTATCTCTGAAAACCTCCCAGTTAAGATCTTCGGCAACACCATTGACTTTTTCTAAGGCTTGATAAATGGGTACCGTTCCAATAGGAACTGGTGAGTTTCTAATGATGTAGTCGCGTGTCGCGTGTATATGCTTACCAGTTGATAAATCCATCACAGTGTCCCCTCCCCAACGGATTGACCAGACTAATTTTTCAACTTCTTCTTCGATACTTGAGGTAACAGCTGAATTGCCAATATTGGCATTTATTTTGACCAGAAAATTACGCCCGATTATCATTGGTTCCAATTCAGTATGATTAATATTTGCAGGAATAATCGCTCTTCCTTCAGCCACTTCCTGCCGGACAAACTCTGCAGTTATAGGTA